>DATDQL010000281.1:0-3657 GCA_035292305.1 Thermoplasmatota archaeon | reverse complement strand
TGCTTGAGCTCGGCGTCGCCGGTGAACTGGACGATCGCGCGCGCGATCGCCGTCCGCACAGCGCTCGCCTGGCCCATGATGCCGCCGCCCCGGACGTCGATGGCGACGTCGACCTTGCCGGCGTGGTCGCCGGCGAGGCTGAGCGCTTCGTACACCTTGAGGCGCGCGAGCTCGGGTTGGTAGATCTCGAGCGGCGTGCCGTTGATGCGGACGCGGCCCTCGCCTTTCACGATGGTCGCGCGTGCGACCGCCGTCTTGCGCTTGCCGCTCGTGTTCAGGACCTTGGGGGACGTCACGGGGTCACGACCTTGTGGCCGAGGTAGCCGGAGATCTCGCCGAGCGTGAGGCCGCTGTGCGCCCGGAAGCGCGCGTCCTCGATGACCTCGGCGGGCGAGCCCGCGAACTCCTTCGGGATGCCGACGTACGTGCGCAGGCGCCGGTAGGCCGAGCGGTGCGACGGCTTGTCGTTGTAATCGAGCATGCCGCGGACGCTGCGCTTCAGCATGCGGTCGGGCGTGCGCGGGTAGAACGGACCCTTGCGGCGAAAGCCGACCTCCTTCTTCCAGCGGTACAGTCCGAGGATCGCGTCGCGCTTCCCGCTCACCCACGCCTTCTCGGCGTTGAGGATGTGGATCTCCTCGCCGTCGAGGAGGCGCTTGGCGACGTGGCTCGCGAGACGCCCGACGACGAGGTCTTTGGCGTCGATGACGGTCTTCTTCGGTTCGGCCAAGCTTGTCACCCCAGGATGCGGACGTTCTTGCCCTTCGGGTTCGCCTGGGCGAGCTCGGCGACGGTCCAGCACTTGCCGCCGGCCTTCTCGATCTTCGTGCGGGCGCCTTCGGAGAACGCGAGCGCGGCGACGTCCACCTTCTTGGTGAGGTCGCCCGCGGCGAGGACCTTGCCCGGGACGAGCGCGGTCTCTCCGACGTTCACGTAGCGGTCGATGCGGCTGACGTTGATCGCGGCGTGGCGCCTCGTGGGCTTCTCGAGCCTCGTCGCGATGTCTCGCCAGATGGGCGCCTCGTGCTCCCAGGACCGCTTCCGCAGGTCCTGGACGAGCGCGACGAGCGCCGGTCGTGTCTTCGTATAGGTCATCTGACTCCCTCGACATCGCACTCCCGGGGGGCCGGGAGGCAGGGCCCCGGAGGCCCTTCCCCTTCAAATAGCCTGCGGACGCGGAGGCGCTCCTCGGGCCGGGGCGAAGCGTTTTGGCGGGGGACGCCATGCCCGCGGTCGTGCGATTCCCGCGGACGCTCGTCCTCGCCCTGCTCCTCCTCGCGATGCCCGCGACGACCGGCTGCCTGAAGGACATCCGGGACCAGGTGACGACGATCCTGTTCTTCGTCGACGCGAGCGACTCGGGCGTCGTGGGCGAGTTCCTGCAGGTCAACATCATCATGACGCACGTCACGTTCAAGCCGAACGAGACCGGCGTCCAACCCGTCACGGTCCCGGTCGCTCGGGACTTCGACCTCGTCGCGATCCACGACGGTGGACCGCAGCGGATGTTCGAGCAGAAGATCCCGTACCGCGTCTACGACAAGGTGAGCGCCGGGCTCAACGTGACGGGCGCGATCCGGAGGGACGGCGCCCCGATCGAGATCTCGGTGCCCTCCGACAACACGTTCGAGACCGTGGACAAGAAGTTCCGGACGCGCCTCGCGGGAGACGTCGCGTACTTCTTCGCGCTGTCCGTCCAGAAGAACGAGGCCGGCGAGCACTTCCTCCAGCTCCGCAACGCGGAGACCGGCGCCCGGCGGGCGTAGGCCGTGCCGCAGCGTCTCCGCAAGCGCGCCCGCACGGACGGCGAGCAGGAAGGGCGCGTCGTGCTCGTCCTTGCGGTCCTCGCGGCGGCTGGGCCGTTCGTCGTCCTCGGGTTCGGTCCGCTCGTGCGGGGCGAGCCCACGCCGCTCGCGACGTGGGAGAAGGTCCTCCTCGTCGGCGTCACGCCCGTCCTCGCGCTCATGAGCCTCGCGCTGTTCGCGCGTTCCAGCGTCGCGCGAGCCCGCCGCGAGGGGCGCGCGGGCGCTGTCCTTGCGGGGACGACGCTGCTGCTTGCCGCGGCGAGCGCGTTCGCGATCTACGCGCGCGGGTGAGGTCCGCCGCTTGCGGCGGGCCCGGCGACCTGAAACCACCAAGACACCACGGCAGCAAGCCTTCGAGAGCAGGGCTCGGATGCGGGGTGATCCCCTCCGTCTTCGTCTCTTGGTCTCTTCGTCGCTTCGATGAACTCACTCCTGTCAGCCCATTCTGCGGCCGGCAAGGAGCTTTGACCCGGACGAAGCAGCTGAAGAGACCAAGAGACGAAGAGACGAAGCCTTGGTGGATCGCCCCGGCCCGCGAAGACCGCGAACCTTCACGGACATCACGGAGCCCCTTAGAATCCGAGGGACGTGCCCCTACGGACCGGCGGCGCGCGCCGCCCGTGACGGCACGCGCTCCATGAAGCGCGCGGCCACGATCGACACCGCGCAGCACACGAACGCGAGCAGCGCCGCGAGGACCGCGACGAGGATGATCCCGTCGAGCGCGCCCGCGCCTCCGAGGATGATCCGCGACGCGGATCCGTCCGCGAGCTCGTCGAGGTGCATGCCGTCGGCCCCGACGACGACGCCGACCGTCCCCGCGCCGAACGCGACAGGCCCCGCCTGCGCGAAGCGCGCGCGCACGAGGAGCAGCGCGACGCCGCACGCGGCGATGGCCGGCATCTGGTACCGCAGGAGCACGCCTTGCCCCGGCACCGCGTAGCTCGACGCGTACGACACGGCGGTCACGGTCGCCATCGCGACGAGCATCGTCCAGAGCGGCGCGCGTCCTTCGACGACGAACTTGAGCGTCACGAGCATCGGGATGCAGAACCCGGCCGCGTTCACGGCGATGCGCGCGTCCTGGTAGTCGAAGAGGCCGACCTCGAGCGGCGCGAAGAGCGGCGCCGAGGCGACGACGAGCACTTCGGGGACGGTGAAGCCGACCCGACCGAGCGGGCGAGCGAGCACGACCGCGGCGACGAGGGCGACGAGGGCCGGGAGGACGACCGAGCCTGCCGGATCGGAGGCCGCCTCGAACACGGGTCCGGCGCCTCGCCTGGAAACGCCCGGCGGTTGGGGTACGGGACTCGAAGACCGCGACCCCGACAGCCTGAAATCCGGGACGTCTCATGCAAGCACGTGAGCCTCCGGACCCGGAACCTTGTGGAGCCGCGGCCCGAACGCGTCGCGATGCGGAAGAAGGTCATCGCGTGGCTGTTCGTCGCCCTGATGTTCTTCAGCGCGATCACGGCGATCGCGCTCATCTTCCAGCAATCGAGCTAGCGCGGCGCGCGCACGACGCGCGCCGCGCATCCTCGATCAATCCGCGCGCTTGATCCGGCCGAGCACCGGCTCGTACACGAGGCCCTTGTCCATGAGGCTGTTCAACGCCTCCTCGACACGTTCCTCGCCGACGCCGATGCGCGCGGCCTCGGCGACGATGTCCTTCCAGTGCGCGCCCTTGCCATCGTCGAGCTTCTCGACGAAGCCGACGATGCCTTCCTCGATCTCCTCGCGCGCGTCGTCCGCGGGCGCCGTCGTCGGCGCCGTCTGCGGCGTGGCGGCCCCGGACGGGAGCGCCGAGGCGACGGTGAACCCGTCGTCGACCTGCTTGCGGCGCGTCTCGCCG
>DATDQL010000280.1:0-6143 GCA_035292305.1 Thermoplasmatota archaeon | reverse complement strand
GAGGACCTCCGCGAGCTCGGAGTCCGTCGCCTCCTTGCGCCCCTCGAGGAGCTGGACGACCTTCACGCCCTCCTCCCCTGCGGACTGCAGGATGTAGGAGCGGATCTTGGGGTCGTCGACGATAGAAGGCAAACCGGCACTCACCTAAGGCCCAATCTCGACCCCGAGGACGATAAACGTTCGGCAACAGGACTCGGAGCGATTTCCGAACGCCTCATGTACTTCCCTCCTCGCCGACGACGTCCTTGCCGCGCTGCGAGGGTCGGATCCGAATCCTTCCTTGGAACTCCCGTCGCAGGACCCGCGGCCCCTGGAGCGAGTACAGGAAGACGGCGAGCGCGGCGACCTCGCTGTGCGGCTGGTTCCCGACCGCGCAGTTCCAGTCCACCATCTCGTACACCTCGCGTGGCACCTTCTCGGCCCCCACGACGAGGAGGAGATCGCGGTCCATCGGGACCTTCGGGACGACCTCGTCCACGGGAAGACCGTACATCGTCAAGTGGACCTTCGTCCCCTCGAAACGCCCGAGCGGCCCTTTCCACCCGGTCCCGGTCTCGACCGCGAAAGCGCCGCCGAACCGGTCCGCGACGGACGCGACGCCTTCCGCGAGGTGCGGGTCGTCCTCTGCGACGAGCACGCGCGATGCGCCGAACGCTCTCGCCGTGAGGCAGACGTGCGTCGTCACGCGCTTGTCGCGATCGGGTCGATGGCCCAGGCGCAGGACCGTGATCTCCACGCCGCTCACGAGGCCTGGAGCATCGGGTCGTGCACATGGTAGATGACCTTCACCTGCCATGCCTGCGAGGTGTCCGCCGTGCCACCGGCGGGGAGGCCGGGCACGGGGCTCGACTGGTCCCCTGCGTCCGTGAGCTTCACTGTCACGTTGTACGCGCCGATGCCGCCCGTCGCGCCCACCTGCTCGCCGAGCCGGCGCTTCGCGTCCGCCTCGTCGTCGCCCGAGGCCGACGTCGCGGTCGGCTGCGGGTTGAGGTCGCAGAACGAGACCGTGATCTCGCCGTCGCCGCCGTCCGCGTTCGCGGCGCTCTGGCCCTTCGGCTCGCCCATCGGCGGCGTCACCGTGAACTCGAAGTTGTCCGGGGCCCCGATGTCGTCGCTCCAGACGAGGACGAAGTCGGCGCACGAGAGGAGCGTCTGGTTCACCATGACGCTGTCGACGGACTCGGCCCCCTCGTCCGTCGTCCCGCTCTTCTGCGGCCCGTTGACGCTCGCCTCCTCCCATCCCGTGACGGTGTAACGGACCGCCCCGCCACCCACGCCTCGGGATCCCTCGTACCAGAAGATGCCGACCATGGCGGCCACGAGCACGACGGCTCCGACGATCCCTACGAGCGTGTCGCGGTTCAGGCTCTCATCCTCGGAGGCGGAAACCCTGCCCCTGTCTTAAAGGGTTCTTGTGGGGGTGCGCCTCACGCGCGACCGGCCGGGCTCGCGATGGACACGAGGGCGTCGACGGGGCACAACCGCACGCAAAGATCGCACTCGGTGCACGAATCCAGGACGCGGATGCGGCCCTCGTAGAGGTCGAGCGCCTCGTGAGGGCAGATGCCGAGGCATCCGCCGCAGTCCAGGCACGTGTCCTCGCGGAGCTCCGGCACGCCCGCGCGAGACGCGCGCCTCGACATCATCCTTCCGCCGACCCCGAGGGAAAACGTCATCCTGAAGCAGCCCCTCCGTCCGACCAGGCATGGTCCTGGACTTCCTCCCGCCCGCCGTACGCATCGCGGTCGCCGTTGGGCTCCTCGTCGCGCTCGTGCTCGCAAGCGCGCTCCTGTCCGGGACCGAGGCCGCTCTCCTCAGCTTCCCCCGCACGCGTCGCCACGGCGAGAGGCCCGAACCCGACGCGCCCCGGGGCCGAGTCGAGAAGCTGCTCGAGCACCCGCAGCGCATCCTCCTCACCGTCAGCGTCTCGACCGCCCTCCTCGACGTAGCCGCCGCCGCGCTCGCCACCCTCCTCGCCCTCGACGCGTTCCCCGGCCGCACGGGAACGGTCGTCGCGCTCGTCGTCGGCGTCGGCACGTTCCTCCTCCTCACCTTCGGACGCGTCCTTCCGCGCGCCGTCGGCGCCCACCGCGCCGAGACGTGGTCGCTCCTCGCAGCGCGCCCGTTCGCGGCGATCGCCTGGATCCTCGCGCCCGTCGTCGGCCTGTACTCCGTCCTAACGGCCGCCGTGCTTCGCGTCGCCGGCGAAGGCGAGGCCCAAGCAGGCGCCTACGCGAACGAGGAGGAGCTCAAGACGCTCATCACGATCGGCGCCGAAGAAGGCATCCTCGAAGGCGGCGAGGAGGAGATGATCCACTCCGTCCTCGAGTTCGGCGACACGACCGTGAAGGAGATCATGGTCCCCCGAGTCGACATGGTCGCCGTCCCCGCGGACGCCACCCTCGACCACCTGCGCGGCTTCGTCAAGGACGCGGGATTCAGCCGCCTCCCCGTCTACCAGGGGAACCTCGACAACGTCGTCGGGCTCGTCCTCGTGAAGGAACTCCTCATGAAGCTCGTCGAAGGCAGCGGCGCAACGCAGGTCCGCGACATCATGAAGGAGCCGCTCTTCGTCCCCGAGACGAAGAAGCTAGACGACCTCCTCGCCGAGATGCGACAACAGCGGACCCACATGGTCTTCTGCGTCGACGAGTTCGGCGGGGTCTCCGGCCTCATCACGCTCGAAGACCTCATCGAGGAGATCGTCGGCGAGATCTTCGACGAGGACGACATGCGCCACGAGTCCATCCGCAACGTCGACGAGAACACGGCCCTCGTCGACGCCCGCATGCACGTCGAGGAAGTGAACGCCGCGTGCGGCACCGCGTTCCCCGAGGACGGGCCGTACGACACCATCGGCGGCTTCGTGCTCCACCGCCTCGGCCGCGTCGGCAAGGAAGGCGAAGCCGTGCGCGAAGGCACGCACGAGATCGTCGTCGACCGCGTCGTGAACCGCCGCATCGTCCGCGTCCGCGTCGTGAAGAGCGCCGCGAAGCCGAAGGCCGCGTCGCCCCCCGACGCGCCACGGAAGGGCGGAGAGGTCGCGGGGTAGGCGATGCTCGACGCCGCCCGCGAGCACCTCGGTCTCACGCACGAGGAAATGGCGCGGCTCGAGAGCGAAGCGATGCTCGGCGTGACGGGAGCGGGCACGCTGCGCCCGACCTCGGGAGAAGGCTGAAGCGGAGCGGTCGGGACCTCGGGATAATGTCCAAGGTCCGGCGAACGGTCCGTTCGAACCGATGGTGCGGAAAAAACGAACGAACGGCCCGATCGACCCGTCCGAGCCGACGGAGCGGACTCCCCGCTCGGACCGTTCGCACCGCGAACGACTGACGCTCGACGAATACGGTCGGCTCGCGCGCCTCGCGCGCGAACGTGCTCCTCCTCCGGCGCTCGTTTCGTACGCGCTCGGGGGGCAGGTCATGACGAACCTGCACGTCTCGGTCGATGCGAAGCTCGCGTTCGAGGATCTGCGGGCTGAGGTCCGGGCGGAGCTCGGTTGGCCGGTGACGCAGCCGGGGATGTTCGCGCTCCTTGTGTCGCTCGCGGAGCGGCATGCGTCGGAGGTGCAGGGCCTTGCGCGCGCGGGTGTAGGCCGTTAGAGCGCCGGCGTGGGCGCTTCGTCCTTCGGCGCGTCGGGGTCGGCGGGGAACTTCACGACGAACTCCGTGAAGTCGCGGGCTTCGTGCGTCTCGGGGAACAGCTTGCGGGCTTCCTCGACGAGGGGTCGCGCGTCGGTGTAGCGCGGGGAGATGTGCGTGAGGTAGAGGCGTCCGACGGCCGCGGCGCGGGCCATGAACGCCGCTTGCGCGGCGGTGCTGTGGCCGTAGGCGTTCGCGTCGGCGAAGTCGGAGCCGTAGGTGGATTCGTGGATGAGCACGTCGGCGCCGCGGGCGAGTTCGACGGTGCCTTCACAGGGTACGCAGTCGCCGGTGTAGGCGATCTTGCGGCCGCGGCGGGAGGGGCCGAGGACCATGTCGGGCGTGACGCGGACTCCTTCGGGGGTCTCGATGGCGTCGCCGCGTTGGAGCTTGCCGAAGAGCTTGCCTTCGGGGACGCCGAGCTCGATCGCGCGGGGTTTGTTGAAGCGACCGGGTCGATCGTGCTCGACGATGGCGTATCCGAGGTTGTACGCGGTGTGCTTCAGCTCGCGGGCGTGGACGCTGTACCCGTCGAACTCGAGCGCCTCTCCGCTCTTGACCTCGCGGAGGTTCACCTTGAACGCGCCGCGGGACCTTCCGATCTCGAGGAGCGGCCCGATGACGTCCTTCGTGCCGGGGGGGCCGTGGATGGTGAGGGGTTCGTGGCGCTCGTTGAGCCGCATCGTCTGGACCATGCCGGGGATGCCGAGGAAGTGGTCGGCGTGCATGTGGGTGAGGAAGAGATTCGAGACCTGCATGTAGGACAGGCGGCTCTTCTGGAACTGGCGTTGCGTGCCTTCGCCGCAGTCGAACAGGAGGATCTCGCTGCCGCGCTTGACGGCGACCGCGGCGACGTTGCGCTCGACGGAGGGCCACGACGCCCCCGTTCCGAGGAACACGATCTCCATGTTCTCGTGCATGAGGGTCGTCGGGAAGCGCGTCCCCGGCATGAGCTTTTCCTCCGCTCCGGTGGGAACGGCCAAGCTTCGCGCGCGCATGCCCGAGGCGTGGACGTCGACGACCGTGTGGAGCGTTACCTCGACTCGCTCGTGCACGAGACCGCGGCGATGCGGAAGGTGCGCGAGGCCTCGGCGGCGGAGGAGCTGCCGCATCTTCGGCCTGCGAGCGCGCAGCTGCTCGCCGTCGTCGCGCGAGCGGTGGGCGCACGGAGGGCGCTCGAGGTCGGGTGCTGCCTCGGCTACAGCGCGCTCTGGCTGGCGGAGGCCGTCGGCCCGGACGGTGAAGTCGATACCATCGAGGCGGACGAGGAGCTGGCGCGGCGCGCGCGGGAGCATTTCCGCGACGCAAGGGCGGCGGCGCGGGTGCGGGTCCACGTGGGGCGCGCCCTCGACGTGCTCCCGGTGATCGAGGGAGCGTTCGACGTGTGTTTCCTCGACGCCGACAAGCGCGAGTACGTGGCGTACCTCGAGCATGCGATGCGCCTTGTCCGCCCGGGCGGCTTGATCGTCGCGGACAACGCGCTGTGGAGCGGCCGTGTCGCGGACCCCGTCGTGAAGGACGCCGACACGCTCGGGGTGCGCGCGTACAACCGGCGGGTCGCGAACGACGTGCGTCTCGCGACGGCGATCGTACCGGTCGGCGACGGTGTCGCGGTCTCGGTCATCCTCCCGAGGTGAGGCCGCAGAGCTTGCGGAGGGCGCTGCGTCCGGGGCGTAGGGACCGCGCCGTCATCGCAGGACTCCCGCATCGTTCCTTGGCCCTATCCCTCGAGATGGGGCTTCCGGTAGAGCACGAACCGTCGCGTGAGGCTCCCGTGCACCTTGTACGGGAACTCGGCCTCGAGCGCGAGCCTGCGCGCGCCGAGCGCGACGAGCGCGGGCTCCGGGAGCACGGTCGCGAGGCGCCCGCCCGACCGCAAGGCTGCCTGAGCGGCCGCGAAGAAGCGCGCGTACAGCGCCTCGATGTCCTCGCGCGCCGTCATCGAAGCGCGCCCATAAGGCGGATCGGTCACGATCGCGTCGACGCCGGGCGCGAACTCGGGGGCTTCGCCCACGTCGCGGTCCTCGACGACGCCGCCTTGCACGCCGTAGTGCACGAGCGTCTCCCGCGTGCCGGCGACCATGCGCCCGTCGATGTCGCCCGCGAAGACGCGCGCGCCGACGAGCCCGCACTCGAGCGCGACCCCGCCCGTGCCACAGAACGGGTCGAGCACGCGCTCGCCCCGTCGCACGCGCGCGAGGTTCGCGAGCGCTCGCGCGAACCGCGGGTGGAGGGACACGGGCGAGAAGAACGGCCGGTTCTTCACGGCGCGGGCCTCGAACGACGGCCGGTCGACACCGGCGAGGAGGCGGCCTACGTGCGCCTGCGCGGCGATCACCACGCGGACCTCGACCTCGGGGTGAGCGAGGTCCACGCGTCCCGACTTTCCGAGCGCGGCGCCTGCGCGGCGCTCGAGCGTGGAGAGCGAGAGCGCCGCGGCGTGCTCGCCGACGCGGCGGGCGCGGACGGCGAACGTATGCCCGCCGAGGTCGCGTCCGGCGA
>DATDQL010000279.1:0-6382 GCA_035292305.1 Thermoplasmatota archaeon | reverse complement strand
CCGCGACGTTTTTCAGAGACATCTTGGAGTTCAGCACGACCGCGCCCGATGCGGTGGATGACCTCACAGCGACGACGGGCACATCCGTCGGCGAGATCTCGCTGTCGTGGACGCTTTCCCACGACCCTGTGACGCGACTCGACGTGTACCGCGCCACCACCGGGGGATTCGCCCGTGTCGCGAGCCTCGATGGCACGGCGACCTCCTATCTCGACGCGAGCGCGACTCCCCGCCTCACGAACCGCTACTTTGCGCGCTCGGTGGATGGGACGACCGAAGGCGGGCAGTCCGCGGTCGCTTCCGCGTACGCCCCGTACATCCCCGCGGCGCCGCAGGCTCTCGCAGCCTCCGGAGGGCCGTATGGTGGCCAGATCACGCTCACCTGGTCCTCACCGAGCCCCGGAGGGCCCGTCACGAACCACAGGATCTACCGGGGCGAGACGTCCGGTTCCGGGGTGGTCGTGGCGACGCTCGGAAACGTCACGACGTGGGCGGACAACGGACGCACCGCAGGAGCGCGGTACTTCTACCAAGTGTCCGCGATGACTCCCGTTGAAGGGCCGCGCAGCGACGAGGTGAGCGCGGTCGCGCCGACGATCGCATCCGCCCCGCGCGACGTGCGGGCCTGCGCGCAGACGTCGATTTCCGGCGCATCGAGCGTGGTCGTGACGTGGTCGCAGCCCGAGGACTCCGGGGGCGCGACGCTCCAGTGGTACACGATATATCGCACGGACGTCGTCGGTCCGGAAAAGGTCGTTACCGTCTCGACGTCGCCGCTGCGCCACGAGGACGACGATGTCGTCGTCGGCCGGACGTACTTCTACGAGATGACGGTCGACAACGGCGCCGGCGAGAGCGCACGGTCGGACAGTGCGCAGGCAACTCCCACCGGTCAGCCATGGATCACGACGGCGGAGTGCGCGTAGGTCCCGGGCCTACTCCACTTCCTCGAACCTCACGAACCCGCTCTTCGTCCGCAGCTCGAACCCCGCCTCCTTCCCGGCGTCGTACCAATCGAGCAGGCGGTTCAGCAGAGCGTCGTAAGTCTCTCCCTTCTTCCCGGCCGCGCGGACACGGTTCCGCGTCTGCGGGCGCAAGGCGATAGTGGTGAGCTTCGGGTCTTCGTCGGGCACGGTCTTTCACCGACTGGGATCGCGGGCGGGCGACGGCGCGCGTGTGCCATCTCGGCGATGGAGTCCATGGCCGCGATGGATTCCATGGCGGAGATGGAAGTCGACGAGACCGCCGGAGGCAGATGAACGCACGCGATTTCCAAGGCATTTTGACCGCGTTATGGTGGGTTATACTTGCCTATCTCGCACGCATCACTCCGAAGGGGGCGACGGTCAAACGATACCGACAGCTTGATGGCGGCAGGAGGAGTCGCGCAGACCCGGCTTGAGAGGGATACCCCTGCGCGTCCTCGCTCTGCTGGTCGTGTCGCTTTTCGTCCTCGAGTTTCCCTTGGCCGCGATGCCTGCGGGGGCGAGCCACGCGCGTCAAGGCTCGGGGAGCGTCACCGACGCCGACGTCCTCGCCGCGGACGACGCGGCCTGCGTCGCGACGGCGCCCGGGAGCTGCAAGGTCCAGATCGTCATGGGCGGCACCGACATCATCGGGTTCCGGCGCGACACGGACACCGCGGACCTCCACGATTGGAAGCCGGTCAACACGCATGTCATCCGCGCGGGGCGCGCGATGCAGGTCAAGAGCGTGTTCGGGACGGGAGACCAGGGTCCGAACGCCGGGGCCTGCCGGCCCGACGTCACGGGCTCGGAGACGACACGCCGCGACATCGAATGGGCGGACAGCACTCTCGTGACGGGCGGGCGCAGCGGCACGAACACGAACGCTGACGTGACGACCACGGCCGGCACGAACGTGGTCGCGTCCACGCTCGCGGAGGACAACTTCCCGACCGGGTACCGGACGCGGAGCATCACGGTGTGGAACAAGGTCCTCTGCGTCGCCGCGGACGCGCTCGGCAACCCGACGACGGCTGACCTCGATAAGTCCTGGAACATCACGCTCAAGGACGTCCCGATCGACAACACGCTCCCGGACTACACGCTGCTCCTCGAGCCCGTCGGAGGCTCCGGGATCGCGAAGATCGGCGACCCCGTCCACTTCCGCATGGTCATGAACGATGGCGACTTCAAGAACTTCGAGTCGATCTGCGCGCAGTATGTCATGACGATGGAGCTCGACAGCCTCAGCGATCCCGACCCCGGCTTCTTCGACAAGACCACGAAGCGCCTCGACGTGACCGAGTTCTTCACCCCCGGCACCGACCCGCAGTGCTTCGGCACGCTCGACGTCACGGGCAACGACCAAGGTCAGAATCTCGTGGTCGTAACACCAACCGGCGGCGGCGCTCCCCAGGCCTGGGACTACGACAACGTCCCGTGGAGCGTGGGGAAGGCTCGCCGCGGCAACGCGGCGAAGGGTGCCACGACCGTCGCGCCCGCCTCGACGTTCGTCAATTTCGACGTGACGGTGACGGACGAAGCGCTGAATGCGAAGGTCCTGTCGCTCTCCGGCGCGAGCCTCCCGCGCATCGACGCGCTGGCGCCCGACCCGATCGACGCGGACCCGGTCGACGCCGACCTGGATCCGGTCGTCCCGACTCTCGTCAACGACGCCGCGCGCCTCACGTGGCCCGGCACGACGCTCTCGTACGACGTGCTCGGCGTCAAGGTCGATTGGCGCACGGT
Organism: Thermoplasmatota archaeon; assembly: GCA_035292305.1. GTDB lineage: Archaea > Thermoplasmatota > SW-10-69-26 > JACQPN01 > JAJPHT01 > DATDQL01. The sequence continues at coordinate 3,668 of DATDQL010000279.1, read as the reverse complement.
CGGCACCGGTCCGTGGACCGTCCTCGCGGACCCCGCGACGGACTCGCAGGTGCGGCGCGCCGCGCTCGCGACGTCGTACTCGTACGACGCGAAGCCGCCGATCACGGCGGCTACGAACGTCGAGTTCCGCCTCACGACGGTCGACGACGCCGGCAACGCGGGCACGCCTGTCACGACGGCCGCGATCGTCCTCAACCCGATCGACGAGCCCTTCGCGCAGGTGCTGCGGGGCGACGGCCTCGGCCTCGTGCCGACCGCGCCGGGTGCGCCGTCGTTCCACCCCTTCGACAAGCTCCTCATCGAGGCCGCGGGTGGCTCGGGCATCCCGACCGCCGCGTGCCCCGGCGCGAGCTGCCCCGTCGACTTCGTGATGTGGCGCACGACGGGCACGGACGGCTCCGGCGCGATCAACGGCTACTGGAACGACCAGTTGGGGACGTTCCAGGCGACCGAGGTCCAGAACGATGTGACGCGCATCAGCACGACGCCCGCCCGGTTCACGTTCAACTTCAACGTCTGCGTCCCGCGCGAGTCGTCGTGCCTCGAGAAGCGCGTCTATTACCTGCAGGCCGTCGTCAAGGACACGGCGGGCCGCGTCGGGCGTTCGACGGCGATCCCGCTCATCGCGGACACGAAGTCGCCGGACTTCCCCGAGACCACGAACAAGAACAAGGTCAACCTGCCGGCGGGCAAGAGCGAGATCATGCAGGGCGCCTTCGTCAACGTGTCCCTGAAGGCGACGGACGCCATCTCCGGCCTCCGCGAGGTCCGCTTCGCGTTCGTGCCGAGCCAGACCTCGCACCCCATCGACGCGATCAAGTCCGTCTTCGACCGTCGTTCCGTCGCGTGCCTGGCGTACCCGGAGACGGGCTCGCCGTACACGTCGAACTCGCGGCCTGTCGCGTACGCACGCATCCCGGCGGAGGACAGCCCGACGTGCCCCGTGGTCTTCCCGCGCGACCAGGCGCCGCTGCCGGAGCTCCTGCAGAAGACGGAGTACTTCCGCTGCCCGACGGCGACGAACCCGTGCACGCACTTCGAGACGGGCCTCAAGAACTTCGACCGCAACGACCAGGCGCGCATGTCGCAGTGCAGCACGCTCGGCGCGGCGGCGTCGTACGAGATCTGCTACAACGCGACCACGCCGTACGTGTTCGTCTCGACGGAAGGAGTGCCGTTCGGCACCTGGTACCTCAACGTCGAGCTCGTCGACTGGGCGGGCCGGAAGAAGGACCTGACGCTCGGCGACTCGTTCACGGTCGTGCCGCGCATCGCGCTCCCGGGCGAGGTCAAGGACCTCACGGACTCGTCGATCACGCGCGTGAACAAACGCTACGACAACGGGAAGATCAACCTCACCGTCTTCGCGGCGTACACGGACGACGTGGACGCCGTGGGAGGGGCGTGCGGCGCCGTGACAACGTCGCCCACGACGATCCCGTCGCGCACCGCGACGTGCACGCCGACGTCCGTCACGATCGACTACCTGCCGGCCGCCCAGACGGACCAGGAGGCCAACTACCGCGTCATCAAGTCGTTCTCGGTCCCGTCGCGGCTCACGCCGGAGGTCCCTGCGTACTCCACCGACGTCGACTTCGAGAAGTTCGAGATCGTACGCGGCGAGGGCGGCGCGCGCTTCTTCCGGTACGACCTCAAGGAGTTCACGCTGCCGAGCGGCTCGCCGCCTCCGACGCAGACGAGCGCGGGCAACGCTGTCGTGCGCGTCGTCGTCAAGGCGAAGACGACCGTGGGCTCGAACATCACGGAGAAGACCATCAAGCAGTCCGTCGAGCTCGCCGGAAAGCCGGTCCCGACGGCGATCCAGTTCCTGACGCCCTACACGACGTGGGCCACGGATCGCCTGCCGACGTTCTACCGCGCCGAAGGCACGCGCGACGAGGACCGCGGCTCGGGCAAGTCGGACATCGACCTCAAGGTCGCGTTCCAGAAGGCGAACCTCCCGACCGCGAACACGGCGGTCTACTTCCGCGTGTACGACCGCAACCTCACGTACGTCCACCAGGTCGCGGGCACGCGCACGTCGTACACGGAGCCGGACTCGCTCTGGGGCGTCCAGAACGTTCTCTGCCCGCTCAACGACCTCGCGTGCGTCAAGGGGGCGGCGTACTACTATCGCGTCACGTCCGTGTGGAGCAAGGCGAACGCGCTCGACTGGGAGAGCCCCAAGTCGGACCTCGCGACGGTCCTCGTGAACCGCACGTACCTCGTCAAGGACGGGAACCCCGCGCTCGCGGGCGACCAACCGGTCACCGTCAGCCAGGACTGGTACGTCCCTCCGGGTGCGCCCGACCTCGTGAACCTCGGCGTCTTCAACGCGGGCAACGGCAAGGCCACGATCTCGTGGACCGCGCCGAACTCGTCGACGCTCAGCTCGCCGCTCGCCTCGAGCGGGTCGATCCAGGTCGTGGACCTGTCGAAGTTCTCGGACTCCGGGACGGTGCAGATCGAGAACGAGCGCGTGCGGTACTCGGGCCGCAGCGGCGTCTCCGGCTCCGGCACGCTGACCGCGACGACGCGCGGAGCGGACGGCACGTCCGCCACGGGCCATGCCTCGGGCGCAAAGGTCCAGCTCCTCCCGCAAGGCCTGCCGGCGGGCTACGCGCTCAGCGCCTTCCGCGTCTACCGTGGCCACGTGTTCGACCTCACATCCTCCGCGATGACGCTCGCGCGCTCCGCGCACGAGTACGTATGCGACACCGCGCGGCCGTCGAACCTCAGCAACCCGTGCCGCCTCGTCTATTGGGCGAACGGGACCGCCGACAAGTCCGGCAAGCCCGAGTTCAGCGCGGCCGTCAACATCCACAAGGCCGCGGGCATCGAGGCCGTCAACAACCCGGACGACCCCGACCACCTGATGGCGTACCCGCGCCACAACGTGACGCAGTTCCCGACGAGCACCGCGCGCCACGCGCAGGGCGCGCTGCCGTGGAAGGCGTACGAGGTCAACCTCACGCGCGGCCAGTACGTCCTCGAGATCTCGGCGCATTCGCCGAAGCCGAGCACGACGCCGAACACGAAGTCCGTGTTCACCAGCCAACGCGGCATCGCGCAGCTCACGGAGCTCGGTCACGTCTCGCGCGCGTTCCAGGTCGAGACCCGCATGCCCGCCATCCGTGTCGACGAGGGCGCGGGCGACTTCCGGCCGTTCGGGACCGCCATCACGCACTGGACCGACAGCACCCTCAGCGTGAACGTCTGCGTCGACCCCAAGAACTTCGTGAAGACGGACCGCAAGAACGTCACGGCGGGCCTCATCCTCGGCGAGTCGTCCACGGGCTCGGGCCTCACGTGGGTCCCGGGCGTCACCTACTCCGCGCGCAAGATCGACGCGAACTCGACGAAGGAGTTCCCGACCCCGCTCTCAGGGGCGGCATCGGCGACGCTCCTCGTCTCGGGTTCCGCGCTGCTCGGCGCCGACCTCTCGGCGACGGGCACGACGATCCAGGTCGCGAACCTCGCCGCGTTCGACACGTCCGGCGCGGTTCGCATCGACGACGAGCGCATCTGGTACTCCGCACGCAGCGGGGTCTCCGGCCCGGGCACGCTCACGGTGTCCAAGCGCGGGGCGGACGGCACGTCGATCGAGGAGCACGACCAAGGCGCCGTCGTCACGGCGCTGCTCGGGCCCTCGACCACGACGATCCCCG
>DATDQL010000278.1:0-12489 GCA_035292305.1 Thermoplasmatota archaeon | reverse complement strand
CTCTACGGCACGAACTCCCTCGCGGACGAGGACGGCGTCGCCGAGATCTACGTCATGGTCGGCGGCGACCACGAGGCGGCCTGGACCCAGCACCTCAGCGAAGGCAACGGCTACGATTTCACCGTCGAGACGGACGCGGGGTCCGACATCACCGCGTTCAAGCAGCGCATCGAGGTCAGCGGCGAGTACAAGCCGATCCAGTTCACTTACGTCCACAGCGTCGTGAGGGTGGACGCATGACGCTCCTCCGCGACGAGGCCGCCGTGAACGAGGTCCTCGGATTCATCCTCATGTTCGCGCTGAGCTCGATCATCCTCATCTTCAGCCTGCGCGCGTTCACGACCGCGCAGGACAGCTCGAACGACCTCGTCGCCGCAGTCGAGCTCAAGAACATCGCGAACCGCATCAGCGCGCGTCTCGTGCAGGCGGGCAACGTGGGACAGGAGTTCCCGCAGGCCGAGTTCAAGGTCGTCCTCCGCATGCCGTACGAGGTCGCGGGCTACCGCTACACGATCCAGTTCCGTGATAGAGACGACGTGCTCGGGATCAACGATCCCGCCGCGGACCCGATCGTGTACACGGCGACCGACGGCAGCCCCGTCGGCACGGCGACGCAGGGCACGCTCCTCACGGGCGAGGCCTCCATCTTCAACGTGGACGAGGTCAAGGTGAACGACGAACGGATCTTCCTCGAGAGCGGCACGGTCCGCTCCTCCGCGGGAGCCGTGACCATCCACTATTGGTACGAGACGACGCCCGGCGGCGGCAGCGACCCCGCCGTGCTCGAAGGACATCTTGCGATCAAGGAGGGAGCCGTCTGACGGACGAACGAGAGACAACGGTGGAGCTTCCGAGTTTCCTGCAGACGCTCAAGGACCTCGGCCAGCCGATGACGGCCGCGCGATTCCTAGAGAACCCGAGGATCGTCTGGCTCGGCCTCCCACCGGAGGTCCAGGAGCGCACGCTCGCCGCCCTGGGCGCCGTCGGCGCAGACCCGACCTCCATCGCGATCAAGGTCGGCAAGCGCCCGAACGCGCCGAAGTCGCTCGAGAACATCCTCGTCGTCGTCCGATGGCACCCCCTCGCTCCATCCGCGCCTCCCGCCGAGGGAGCGACGGCGGCGCCCTCGCCCGAGCCCCAGCCCGCGTCGAGGAAGAAGGGCCTGTTCGGACGCATCCGGAAGGACGAACCCGCTGAGGCCGAGCCCGCGGCCGCCGTCCCCGAGACGCCCGCCGCGCCGCCGGCGACCCCGGAGAGCGTCGCCGAGCCCGCCCCCGCGCCTGCGCTCGCAACCACAGCCTCCGCGGAACCGAGCGCGTCGCCGCCCGCGTCCGCGGACGCGGCCGACGAGCCACGCCGCGCGGGCCTCCTCGGTATGCTCCAGCGCGGCCCGCCGCCCGTCGCGGTCGACGCACCGGGCGACGACGGCCCCATCACGGCGATCCCGGCGATCACGGATCCCGACGTCGAGACGCTCGACGTGTACGCCGTCCAGGAGCCGTACGCGTACATCCGTCTCCTCTACGACAAGGCGAAGCACGAAACGGTCTACGAGGTCATCGAGCCGGAACTCAACGCGCGCGAGAAGAACATCCTCGAGTTCATCGAGGACACGCTCGTCGACGTCATCGAGATCGGCCTCAGCGTCCTCACGCAGCACGCCGCGACCGACGTCCTCCGCAAGAACCTCGACGAGATCGTCTACGACTACTCGATCGTCCTCTCGCCGCGTTCGAAGGAAAAACTCGTGTACTACATCCTCCGCGACTTCCTCGGCTACGGCAAGCTCGACCCGATCATGCGCGACGACCTCATCGAGGACGTGTCGTGCGACGGACCGAAGGTGCCGATCTTCCTGTACCACAGGAAGTACGAGTCCGTCAAGTCGAACGTGATGTTCAAGGACCACGACGAGGCGGACAGCTACGTCATCCGCCTCGCGCAGCGCTCCGGCAAGCACATCTCGATCGCCGAGCCCCTGCTCGACGCGACGCTGCCGAACGGCAGCCGTTTGAACGCGACGCTCGCCCAGGAGGTCACGGCGGGAGGGTCCACGTTCACCATCCGCAAGTTCCGCGACGACCCGTTCACGCCGCCCGACCTCGTCCGGTTCGGCACGATGAACGCCGACATCCTCGCGTACTGGTGGCTCGCGGTCCAGAACGGGGCTTCGGCGATCTACGCGGGCGGCACGGCCTCAGGCAAGACGACGTCGCTGAACGCCATCCTGCTCTTCATCCCGCCGTCGATGAAGATCGTCTCCATCGAAGACACGCGTGAGATCAACCTCCCTCACCCGAACTGGATCGCGGGCGTCACGCGCTCGGGCTTCGGGCCGCGCGACAGCCACGGGCGCCAGGCGGGCGAGATCGACATGTTCACGCTGCTCAAGGCGGCCCTCCGACAGCGCCCCGAGTACATCCTGGTCGGTGAAGTGCGCGGCGCCGAGGCGTACGCGCTGTTCCAGGCCATGGCGACGGGCCACACGGCGTACGGCACGATGCACGCGGACTCCGTCGAGTCGGTGATCCACCGTCTCGAGAGCGAGCCGATCAGCATCCCCCGGTCGCTCCTCGAAGCCCTCGACATCGTGTCGATCCAGATCCAGACGCGCATCGGCGGCCGCCGCGTGCGCCGCACGAAGGAGCTCGTCGAGATCGTCGGTCTCGACCCTCACACGCGCGAGATCCTCACGAACCAGGTCTTCACTTGGTCCCCGGCGACGGACGAGTTCGAGTTCTCGGGCGTGTCCTACGTCCTCGAAAGGATCCAGCTCGAGCGCAACATGGGCGAGTCTGAGATGCGTCAGGAGCTCGCCCGGCGCAAGGAGATGATCGAGTGGATGATCGCCGCCGACATGCACGACTACAAGACCGTCGGCGGCGTCATCGCGTCCTACTTCAAGGATCCCGAAGGCACGATGAAGCGCTGCCGCGAAGAGGTCGCGCGCATCAAGGCCCAGAAGGAGGCCGAGGCCGCGGCGGCCGCGCCGCCAGCGGGCTCGGACGACGCGCCGCCCCCGGAGGCCGAGACGGAGGCCGCGCCCGAAGCGGGGCCCGTCGTCGCCGAGGCGGCGCCCGCGGGCGACCAGGCCGCGACACCGGCCCCGACCCAGGACGACGAGTTCTTCCGCCGCATGCGCGAGCAGTACGCCCGCACGTCCGAGGGGGATCCGTAGGTGGCGGCGACGAAGGCCGCGCACTCCGGCATGTCCGAGATCGCGCGCACGAGCTTCAAGCTGTTCGGTCCGCTCGCGGTGCGCTCGCGAAACGTGATCACGCTCCGCGACGACCTCCGCCGCAGCCGGCACGGGCTGCGCGCCGAGGCGTACCTGTCGTACTGCATGCTCGTGGGGCTCGTGGCGACGGTCGCGTCGCTGGCGCTCACGCTCTTCGGCTGGTTCTTCGTCTTCCCGATCCTCGGCTTCGGCCTGCCGATCCTCTACCTCCCGATCGGGCTCGGCGTCCCGTTCCTGTTCGGCGCGATGGCCTACGCCGCGATGCTCAACGCGCCCAAGGCGAAGGCGAAGCGGCGCGCGAAGGACATCGACCAGCGCATCCCGTACGCGCTCAACTACATCGCCGCGATGGCGTCCGCGGGCGTCAACATCGACGAGGTGTTCCGCTCGCTCGGAGAGCAGGGCATCTACGGCGAGTGCGCGCGCGAGGCGGGCGCGGTCTACCGAGACATGGCGTACTTCGGGAAGGACGGGATCACGGCCATGAAGCGCTCGATCGAGCGCAGCCCGAGCGACAAGTGGTCGGAGTTCATGCAGGGCGCCATCACGACCGTGACGTCGGGCGGCAACCTGCAACTCTACTTCTCGAGCAAGGCGCAGCGCTACATGTGGGAGAACCGCCAGGACCAGAAGGCCTACGTCGACATGATGGGCCTCATGGCCGAGACGTACGTCACGGCCGCGGTCGCGGGCCCCCTGTTCCTCATCGTCATGATGGCGATCATGGGCATGCTCGGCGGCGAAGGCCCCCAGCAGCTCTACCTCGTCATCTACGGCCTCCTCCCGATCGCGAACGGCGGCTTCGTGTTCGCCCTCCAGAACATGTCCCCGGAGGTGTGAGATGACCCGCGAGCGCAGCGGCCGTGGCACGGAGTCCCCAGAGGGACGGAGTGACACGAGCGACGCGGGCCGCGAGCACGCGGGCGCCCCCGCGAGGGACGAGCGGGGGCGATCCTGATGCGCCCCCTCGCCTCGATCGGCGCGGGCGTCGCCCTCGCGGGCGGCGTCGCGGCCGCGATCCCGCTCCTGCCCCCCATCGTCGGGACCGGCACGCTCCTCACCGGCATGGCGCTCGTCACGTTCGCCGCGCTGCGCTCGGCCGTCCCGACGGCCGTCGAGGAGGAGCCGGAGCCGATCCGCTTCCGACGCGACGCGCGGCGCCACGGCGTCGCGGGCGGCCTGCTCATCGGCATCTTCCTCCTGCTTCTCGTCGAGGTCCTCGCGGGGCTCGCAGGCACGGGCGCGTTCCTGGTGTTCGGCGCCGGCGCGGTCGTCTTCGTCCAGGGATACGGCGTGATCCTCGGGCTCCTCGTCTGGGCCATCGGGTACGCCCTCAAGATCGGGCTGGAGAACCCCGAGCGCTCCTTGCCGACGAAGCGCGCGCGGAACAACACCCTCGTCGCGCTCACCGTGTTCGCGGGCATGGGCCTCGTCGCGATCCTCGCGGCGTTCGGCCTGTTGCCGGCGAACGCCGACCGCGCGCCGTTCATCCTGACGGGCGCGGCGGCCGCGCTCTTCTACGTCGTCCGCATCCAGGCGGACCTCCCGACGGCTCGCCGCATCATCGACTGGCTCGAGCACGAGGAACGCGTGCGGCGCCACGGCCTGCCGCGCAAGATCGTCCTCGGCTTCAGCGTCGCGGCCGGCGTGTTCGTGCTCGGCAGCGTCGTCGCGGGCATCCTCGGCCGCAGGGAGCTCAGCATCGTGGCGACCGCGGGCGCGATGGTGTCCGTCCTGCTGGCCACGTTCAGCCTCGGTGTCACGCGCCACTCGGCAAAGCTCGAGGAGGGCATGGACAACCTCGACGAGCTGCGGAAGAAGCGCAGGCTCGTCCTCGCCACTCTCAGCCTCGTCGTCGGCCTCTCGTCGAGCGCGCTCTTCGTCGCGACGCTCCTCGCGGGCCTCGCGCAGGCCGGCTCCGTCGCGCTCTTCGCCGCACTCCTCGGCATCTTCGTCGCGAACTACCCGATCGTGATCGCCATCGCGCTCGTCCCGCTCCTCGCGACGTGCTGGGCGCGCCTCAAGGTCACATCCGACGTCCCGTACACGGACCGCCTGAAGGCCGTCACGATCCTCGCGGGCGGCGGCACGGTCGTCCTCATCTTCTTCGGGACCTTCGTCGGCAGCGGGCTCGCCAGTGGCTCCGGCATCGCCATCGAGAACGCGGTCCTCATCATGTCCGCGGCAGCCCTCACGCTCGGCTCGTTCGTGCGGGCCCGCGCGCAGTTGCCCGGCCTCGTCTCGCTCGCCCGCCAGCAGGTCAAGGCGAGCCGCGACGCCGACACGGACACGGCGCAGCGCATCCAGAAGCAGATGCTCACGACGTACGTCGTCTCGCTGCTGTTCGTGGTCGGCTTCGTCGGGTTCTTCGCGATGACGACGCTGCAGGTCGTGGACGTCCAGTCGAACGTCTTCACCGACGCGGCGTTCTTCACGTACCTCATCGCGGGCCTCGTCCTCCTCGGCCTCGTGCTCATCCGGTACTTCCAGGGCGTCAACCTGGACCCGTCGTGGCGCCCGAAGCAGCAGGAGGACATCGGGAAGCGCCGCCTCACGCACGCCGAGCTCAGCCGCTACATCATCCTCGGCATCTCCCTGTTCTTCGCGTCCGTGCTCCTCGTGATCGGCGTCCTCGTGAACATGGGCATGGTCACGAAGCTCGGGCCGCTCGCGCTCGCGCCGCGGTACGCGACGGATTTCTACGTCTTCGCCATCCTGATTGGCCTAGGGCCGTACAGCTGGTACTACAACCGCGAGCAACGCCGCATCCGCGCCATCGACGCGAAGTTCCCGGAGTTCCTCCGCGACCTCGCCGAGAGCCAGCGGGCGGGCATGACGCTCACCGAAGCCGTCATCACCGCGAGCAAGGGCAGCTACGGCGCGCTCACGCCGGACATCCGCAAGATGTCGGCGCAGATCGAGTGGGGCGTCGCCTTCCCGGACGCTTTGCAGCGTTTCTCGAAGCGTGTGCGCACGCCCCTCATCGAGCGCACGGTGTCGCTCGTCATCCAGGCGGCGGAGGCCGGCGGCAACGTCGTCGACGTGCTCACGGCCGCCGCGGACGATTCCCGCGAGATCCAGCAGATCGTGAAGGAACGGACGAACAGCATGGCGATGTACGTGTACATCATCTACATCGCTTTCGGCGTGTTCCTCACCGTCATCGGAGTGCTCAACTCGCAGTTCATACCCGAGGTGTCGAAGGCCGTGGCCGGCGCGAAGGGCGCGACGGTCGGCGGCATCACGTTCAAGCCGTTCGACGAGCAGGCGTTCAAGACGCTGTTCTTCCACGCCGCGGTCATCCAGGGCCTCGGCGGCGGCTTCGTCGCCGGCGTCATGCAGAGCGGCAAGGCCATCATGGGAATGCGGCACGCGTTCATCCTCGTGCTCGGCGGCTACATCGTGTTCCGGTTCCTCATCGGGGCGTAGGAGGGCACGAAGATGACGACGGTCGCGGAGGTCGGGGATCAGGGCTCGCTCATGCTCCTGTCGGGATTCATCCTCGGCCTCGCGCTCGTGATCACCGGCATCACGCTCTCCGAGGTCGCCGAGCTGGAGAAGGAGGCGGTGCGCGAGCAGGACTCCTCGTTCACGAGCGAATACCGCTCCGTCCGCGAGAAGCTCGGGAACGCCCTCGACGACACGGTCACGACGACGACCGACACGACGTCGTTCACCGACAACTACGAGAACATCGTCTCGAGCTTCGACGAACTCGAGAACGCCCGCGGCTTCCAGTTCGTCAGCGTGCTCGCGGGCGGCGAGGTCCCCTCGCTCTGCGCGGAGGCGAACATGCTCGCGGCGCGCTCCGAATGTTACACGTGGACGGTGCTCGACGCGGGTTGTGCCGTGACCGGGCGCTCCTACATCGACACGGGAGACGTGGTGCTCGACGGCGAGTGCTACGACGGGGGCGACGACGGCATCGTGCTCGTCGGGACCGTCGTGAAGGGCGCGTTCGTCTTCCTGCACCTCGACGACCCTACGACGCAGATCGAAGAAGTGCAGCTGTATCCATTGAACCGGTAACCGTAGGAGACCCCCTCACCAGGGTTGAAGAGGGGAGACAGGCGAACCCATGAATACCTCGAGCGGGAGAAAGGGGCGGCCGCTGGGGAACATGCGACCGACAGGTGACGATCCGGCGCACATCCAGGTCCTCGAGGCCGTCCTCATCGCGCTCATCATGATCGGCGCGGTCGGGTTCGTGATCAGCTTCTCCCTGCCGACGACGCCCAACGAGCCCGTCCTCGACGCGCTCGACACGCGAGCCGACGACGCGCTGTCCGTCCTCAACGAGCTCCCGGTGGACGACACGCGCTACGGCAACAACCTCCTCTCGTACGCGATCGCGCAGGCGCTGCAAGGCGACTCGACCGAGCTCGAGACGCGCCTCAAGGGCATCCTCCCCCCGGCGACGAAGTTCAACGTCTACCTCTACAACGGCGACGAGTCGTACCTCATCTACTATTCCGGCGAGCCCCGCGGCGAGCGCGTGACGGCGACGCAGATCTTCGAGCCGGCGTGGAGCCACACGTTCGTGTCGCGCGACTCGCGGACGTACTCGGCGCCGAACACGATGGGCGTGTACGCCCTGCCCGTCTTCAACTCGAACGTCGTCGACGACGGCGGCGTCCCGATCGAGGTCGTCGCCGAGTTCTCGCGCGAAGGCCACACGTGGGAGACGCGATCGTTCTACTCGACCGTGCAGGGCGCCCGCGACGTGAACGGTGACCGCGTCGGCTCCGTCGTGTACGGGTCGGACGCGAGCGGCGATGCGAAGCCGTTCTACCAGCGCATCGACCCGGTCACCGGCCTGCACACCGGCGAGAAGCTCGTGTACGTCACGGTCGAGGAGACGGAAGGGGGCATCATCCCCGCCGGCACGCAGCTCAACGTGCGCGTGCCACAGGGCCTCGGCGCGTGGTACAACGTCGACGCGGCCGAGAACGACGAGTGGACGCTCGCCGTCGGCCAGAACGTCACCGACGTGCACACCGGCGGCGTGCTCGTCGCGACGCTCAAGGACCCGTTGTCGCTCGGCAAGGCGACGCTCACGCTCACGGCCGAGTTCCGCGCCCTCGACTCGCGCCCGTACGACTTCTACGTGCTCGACGCGACGCTCGCCGGGACGCGGCACGGGAAGGCGGAGATCGTCCTCCAGGACCGCAAGTCGAGCGCGTTCACGGGCGGCGACTACATCGAGCTGTACGCGAGCGTCCCGAAGCCCATGGGCTGGGACGCTCCCGCGACCTGGACGCTCACGGTCGCAAGCCCGGCGTTCGAAACGAGCACAGCCGCCCCCGTCCGCCTGAACAAGCTCGAGATCCGCCAGCCGGACGGCCTCCCCGTCTTCGGCGCGGTGACGACGTCGGAAGCGCCGAGCAGCGAGTTCGAGATCGACGCCGACAGCGGGAACTCGGTCCTGACGTGGACCCCCGCGGGCGCCCTCACGCTCGAATCCTCGCAGGCGTACCCGTTCGTGTTCGAGGTCACGCCGAACGAGCACCTCACGCGCACGGACGACCGCGACTACCTCGTGGTCCCCGTCACGGTCAACACGGGCGCGGACCTCCACACCCAGTACTTGACGCGGCGCTCGGAGCCTGGACTCTTCTTCGGTCAAGTTCCGCCGCAGGACGGCTCGTTCGCGGGGTACACGAACGCACCCGCCGTGGACAATCTCGTGACCGCCGCCCCCACGTACCGCGGCCAGGTGCTCTCGGGCAGCTGGGTGTACAACACCACGCTCGTGGCGGCGAAGGACCTCTACTCGACCGTCGCGATCGACGTCGCCGAGCGCGAGGTGCCCCTCGGGGGGACCGCGGAGATCGACGTGAACGTCGAGAACGTCGTCACCGACCTGCTGATGCGCGGCATCGCGGTCGAGACGCGGACGAGGATCTACGCGCCGTGGTCCATGGACGAGCACAGGTCCGTCTTCGACCGACTCACGGTCGACAACGCCGGCGTCTCGAAGGACGTGACCGCGATCGTCGCGACGGACGTCACGAACGACGGCGTGCGCGACCTCATCGTCGGCACGAGCGGCGGGCGCCTCCTCGGGTTCGACGTCGCGAACGACGGGTCCACGATCACGGGCCTCACGCGCCAGTGGGCGGGCCAGTCCGTCACGGATGTCGCGAGCCTCACGGACGTCTACCTCCGCGATGCCCCCCAGACGCTCGACGACGGCGGGGTGCGGGCGAACGCGAACGACCCGGCATTCGTCGTGGGCCTCACGGCCGAGAGCGGCCTCCCCACCCTCGGCCTGCTCGACCCGGCGTTCGCCGACGCTCTGCCGACCCTCCCGTTCATGCTCGGCGCGTTCAACGTGAACGACGTCGAGGGCGGGTTCGACCTCGACGGCGACGGCTACCTCGACTACTCGGTCGGCGATTCGCACGGCACGACGAGCGTGCTCGACGGCGACGAGACCACGACGCAGCGCGACATGAGCGGCGACTGGCCCAAGGCCAACAACGCGCGCGAGGGCCTCGTCGAGTGGGGCTACACGGGCAGCGCGGCGGAGCCGACGGCGATCATGACGTCGGGCCTCGAGAGCGGCGTCAAGACCACGCGCACGATGGACCAGACGAACACTACGAATCCCGGTGCCCAATCGCTCTCCGGGCCTGTCATCGACGCCGCGAAGGCCGTGTCGATCACGCAGAACACGGACGGCCTCTTCGGGTACGACAAGGACGGCGCCCTCATCTGGGCCTTCCCCGGCGGCGGCTTCCGCGCGCTCCAGGGCGTCGACCTCAACGCCGACGACATCACGGACATCGTCGCCGGGACGTCCGACGGCTACGTGTACGCGATCAACGGCACGCAGCCCTCGCTGCCGTGGGAAGGCCTCACGATCCTCACAGGTACGGCGATGACGGACGCCGACTTCACCGACATCAACAACGGCTGGGTCGTCGACACGGGCGGCACCGCCCTCATGACGACCGACGGCTTCACGACGCGCAACTACACGAACGAGATGGTCCCGCTCCTCACGGGCGCGCACGGCGTGGATCTCATCACGTCGGAAGTGGGCTTCGTCGTCGGCTCCGCGGGCCAGATGTGGAAGTCGACGGACGGCGGCTACAATGCGCCTGCCTGGGCCTACGAGATCGAGGACGCCCTCGGCGTCTCGAAGGCATCTCTCTGGGGCACGGCCGACTTCGAGGACGTCGAGTTCCACGACGCGATGAACGGGCTCGTCGTCGGGCAAGCGTGCACCGGGACGCTCTGCCTCGGCAAGGCGATCCCGCTCCACACGACGGACGGCGGCGCGACGTGGATCCCCGCAACAACGGTCGCCTACACCGGCCTCGACTCCACTTCGGTCCACCGCGTGCACTTCGCCGACATCGACCGCGCATACGCCGTCGGCGACATGGGCAACGTGCTGCGCTCGACCGGCGTCTACAACACGAAGCGCGGGGACGGGACGTGGATCCCGTCGACGGCCACGGGCGCGACCTGGATCGACGTCTCCCCGAGCTTCACGACGCTCGCGACCGACGCCTGGTACGGGATCGACTGCATCGACGAGGATGTCTGCTGGGTCGCGGGCACCGACGGCAGGATCGCGAGGACGACCGACGGCGGCACGACCTGGACCGCGCAGACCTCAGGCGTCACCACGACCCTCATGGACGTCGATTGTTACGACATCGACAACTGCGTCGCCGTCGGGGAGTCGAACGTCGTCCTCCTCACGCGCGACTCCGGCCTGCACTGGGTCCTCACCCCGGGTGGCGGACCCCTCTTCCCGAACTGGAACGCGGTCAGCATGACGTCGTACGACGCCGCGTACTTCTTCGGAGGCAACAACACGAACCGCGCGATGGGCATCACACAGGCCTACTGGAGCGAGGCGGTCGCCGAGACCGTGACGTTCGTCGACGCGACGGCGCTCGGGTTCCCCGCCGGCGCCAGCATCGACGAGGTCGAGGCGGTCCCGTACGCGTTCAACGGCGACTACACGACGACACGGTACGACGTGAGCACCGACGACGGCGGGCACTGGACCACGATGGTCCCGTCGAACGACGACCTCGACATCCTCGGCCTCCTGAAGTTCGACGGCACGCCGATCGACTCCCCCGGCTCGGAGATGCGCATGCGCATCACGCTCAACGTCGGCCTCAACTGGACCATGAACACGCCCATCGTGCGCGCCATGAACGTCACGTACAAGGTGAGCTACCCGTGCGCCTCGCAGGTCGCGGACTCGTGCCGCCCGGCCGGGCTCGCCCACAACTACTATCCGCCGTCGCTCCGCGGACCTTCGTGCGACGCGGTGACGCTGCGGTGCTGGGAGTTGCGGAACGCCACGATCGAAGTCGCCGGCAAGACGGACCGCGACGCCTCGAAGACGACGGCGGATTGGAGCGAGCCCGCCCCGGGCATGAAGGCGGAGATCCGGCTGCCGCGCGTCCAGAAGTTCTGGACTGCGAGCGTGCTCGGTCGCGTGAACGACCTCGATGCCAGCCGGGACATGAACGCGGACGGCATCAACGACGTCGCGGTCGCGGTCGGCCCCATCGAGACGATGAGCAGCGGGCAATCGACACCGACCGACTGGAGCACCCTCAAGGTCGTCGTGCTCGACGGGCACTCCGGCTACCCCCTCGTGACGTACACGCCGACCGCGACGCCGGTCACGGTCCGCACGATCCGGCCGCCAGCGACGTTCCAGGTCCCCGCGAACACCGTGCCCGAGCCGTGGCGCATCCGCTTCGCCGACGTCGACACGGCGACGACGGACGTCGACGGCGTACCAGAGCTCG
The DNA here is from genome assembly GCA_035292305.1 of Thermoplasmatota archaeon. Taxonomy (GTDB): domain Archaea; phylum Thermoplasmatota; class SW-10-69-26; order JACQPN01; family JAJPHT01; genus DATDQL01. The sequence goes on along the minus strand of DATDQL010000278.1, from coordinate 462 downwards.
CCGTCGCCCTCTTCGACCACGCCACGACCTCCTTGGCGGGAACGAGCCGCCTGGTCTGGCTCGACCCCAGAGGGCTCGACCCCGCAGGCATGCTCCTCGACACGTACTACCTGCAGGGCCGTGCCGACGTCCTGCAGGTCACCGACATCGACACGAACGACGGCGTGAACGACAACGCCGTCGTCGGCACGACGTCGTACGCGCTGCCCACGGGCCAGATCACGCCCGGCCTCGTCTACGTCTACTCGGACGTGGACGACCCGAACCTCGACGAATGGGGCACGCTCGCGATCATCTCTCCCGAATCCGGTGGGCGCTACAGCATCACGTGGCCGATCGAAGGGGACGCGCAGTTCGGGCCCTACGTCGTCGAATCCGAAGTGCAGTGGGTCGACGAGGCAGGTCAGATCGAGGCGCTGTTCCTCGTCGACTACTTCGTCGTCACGCCGCAGGGCGCCAAGC
>DATDQL010000277.1:0-5837 GCA_035292305.1 Thermoplasmatota archaeon | reverse complement strand
TCCGCGCACGGGCCACGCGGATGATGACACGGGAGCAGCCGAAACCGCGCGCCCGGCGTCCGCGCGGAACGCGCCCTCGGCCGCGACGAGGCACGAGGCGAGGATGCGCGGGCGGTCCATGCGAGGGCCGGAGGCGCGAGGTGCGGGAAAGGCTGTCGGTCCATGCGACGTTGCGGGCCGTCCTCGACCCAAACCGCAAGACCCACGACCTCACGGACGCCTCGCGTGGCGGGATGCAACCCCTCCGCCTCCTCGCCACGGCCGCCCTCCTCGCGCCGATCACGGGCTGCGTCGGCACCCTGGACGCGGGAGACTTCACGCTCACCCCGTCGCGCATCGGTTGGAACGTCACCGACATCGCGTCGTTCGACCTCGAGGTGCGGGCGAGCCGTTCCGTCCCCGAGCCGCGCTACGCGGTCGACCCCGTCTTCGCGATCCAGTCCGTGACCCTCGACACGGGCGGCCTCGGCGGGGACTTCGAGACGCCGAGGCCCGAGGAGCTCGGCCTCGAGCTGCGCGTCGACGGCGTCGCCGTGCAGGAGACGACGCTCAGCCTCGCCGCCCCTCGCGTCGAGGTCCGCTTCCGGGTCCCGGAGGAGTTGAAGGATGACACGTACACGCTGACCCTCGTGCTCTTCGAGGTCGGCGAGGTCGAGTCGAGCCCGTTCCGGGTCAACATCCCTTGACGGGGTCGAACGAAGCGAGGAGCCTCCGGAAGACCTCCCGCTCCGCGCCCGTCGTCGTCGCCTCGAGCCGCCGCAGGATGAACTCCGGCGTCGAACGCGCGCGGTAGCCGATGCGCGGCGTGCGGTCCACGACGAGCTCCATGCGCTCGTCGAGGCCGCGCGCCTCGATGCCGTCGATGCGCACGCTCGTGTGGCGCGACACCTCCTCGGCGAGGTGCGTCACGCACACGCCGCACGATCCCGACGTGCGCAGGAGCTCGAGGAACGTGCCGACGATCCGCGCGGCGGCGTCGAGCTCGGTCATGGCCTCGATCTCGTCCGCGAGCACGAGCTTCCGACCTTCGCCGGTCACGATCGGGACGAACGAGCGGAGGAACGACTCGAAGGCGCCGGCGTCGAGGCTGCGTTTCGGCGTGAAGAACCAGAGCGACTCGACGGGCTCCACGGTCGCGCGGCGCGCGGGCACGGGCAGGCCCATGTGCGCGAGGAGGCACACCTGCGCGAGCGTCTCGAGGAGCGTGGTCTTGCCGCCCGAGTTCGCGCCCGTCAAGAGTGCGACCCGCTCCTCCGAGCGGGTCGCTCCGTCCTCGGCGCGGCCCGAGGCCGCGCCGAGGTGGTAGTCCACGGGGGCGGCCTTCCCCCGCGGCAGCGCGAGGTGGAGCGCGCCCTCGACGCTCCACCCTCGGCCGAACACGGCAGGATGGAGGTCGTACGCGAGGGCGAACCGGCCGAGCATGAAGACGTGGTCGAACTCGAGGAGCGCCGCGACGTCGCCTTCCGCCGCGGCCTGCAGCTCGCTGAGGCGCCGCGCGGCCTGGAGGCGGTCGTGGAAGCGGCGGCGCAGCCGGCGGCCGGTCCACCGCCTTCGCGCGGCCTCGAGGGCCTCCTCGTCGACGGCGGCGGGGAAGCCGTCCGTGAAGACGTGCAGCTCCTCGCCGACGGCCTCCGTGAGGGACGCGAGACCCGCGCGCAGCACCTCGGCCTGCGCGTCGCGGATCTTCCTCGGCGTGCGGCCGGCCAGCATGTCGAGCACTTCGTCGCCCGCGAGGCCGAGCGCCGCCGTCCGCGACCGGAGGTCGCGGTCCATCGCCTCGACCGCGGCGTGCGCGGCCGCCTCGACGGCGGGCCAGTCCGGGCCGCCCTCCCCGTCGCGGTCGAGGAGGGCGAGCGCTTCCGGGATGCGCGTGGGCTCGCCGAGGAGGCGACGCGCCTCCGCGGCGGCCTCGAGGACCGCGCGATTCTCGCGCCACCACGCGACGGCGACGTCGGGGAACACGGCCGCGGGGTCGGAGGAGTACGGGACGGTGACGACGTTCTCGGTGCCTTCCAGGTCGAGCGAGCCGGACGAGTACGCGTAGACGACGAGGTCGGCGGAGGCAGCGTCGCCGTCCTCGGCGCACGCGACGAGGCAGTGGCGGTCGAGGCCTGCCTGGACGAGCCGGGCGCGGTCCTCCTCGTGGTCGACGAGGACGGCGACGGACGAGTCGAACTTCGGCCGCGGCGTGCGGGGCGCGCGGACCTTGCGTAGCGCGGCCGCGAGCTCGTCGACGGGGAGGGTCGCGACGCGCGCCTTCGCGGCGAGGGCGAAGGCGAGGCGGCGGTCGATCTCGGCGCGGTCGGTGAGCGGGACGAGGAGCGCGGCGCGGTCGCGCGCGGGGTCGGTCGAGGCGAACGCCTGGATGCGCGCGATCAGGTCGTCGTGGAGACTCCGCGCGCGCGACGTCCTGAGGAACGCCGAGGGGTCGAGACCCTGGACCGCGAGCACGATGTCGGCGGCACGCCGCTCCCCGACGCCTTCGACGGCGGCGATGCGGGACGATTCCGCGCGCGACGCGGCCTCGAGGAACGCGTCCTCGCCGCCGAACTCCCGCGCGAGGCGCTCGGCGAGGGCCTCGCCCACGCCGGGCAGGTCCCGGAGGCGCCTTGGAGCTCGGAGCGCGTGCATCCCGGCCCGGCACCCGCGTCGGGGGCCTTGCCTTTTCCCCCGAGGTGAGCGAAAGTCGGGGAGGGCGGGTTCAAGTCCGGGACCGCGGATGCGGCGCCGTGTCGGCGTCCTGGATCGAGTCCTGGGCCGAGCGCCTCGCGCGCGACGCCCACGCGCGCGCCCGCCTGTTCCGGCTCCTCTGGGTCGTCTCGACGCTCTTCACGCTCTTCGGGTTCGTCGTGATGTTCCTCGTGCTGCGCCGCCAAGGGGTGTTGTGAACGGCCGAGGCGTTCGCGCCGCCGGCCGCGGCCTTCGGCGTGTTCGTCGCGCTCGCGCTCGTGGTGAACGTCGCCGCGGGGCGGTTGCTTCACGTCGCGCGTGCGCGCCCTGGGCAAGACCTCGGCCTCCTCGACCACCTGCGCGAGCTCCGGGGCCGGTTCCTGTCGGTGCTCGCGGCCGTCGCGGTCCTCGCGTTCGTGTTCTTCGGGTTCGGGCTCCGCCTCGTCGCGGACCGGTTCTGGATCCCGTGGCCGTCGGCGCACGACTCCGTCGCCGCGGCCGTGTTCCGCGCGATGGCGGAGCGGTTCACGCCCGCGGGCGTGGACCTCGTCGTGACCTCCCCGCTCGACGGCGTCGTCGCGCTCGTGTGGGTCGCGCTCGCGCTCACCGCCGCCGCCGCGAGCCCGATCCTCGCCTGGCACACCGCCTCGTTCCTCGGCCCCGCGATGCGCGCGAACGAGAAGCGCGCGGTCCTCGTCGCCGTCCCGCTCGGCGTCGGCCTCTTCCTCGCGGGCGCGGCGTTCGCGTGGTTCCTCCTCGTGCCGACGATCTTCGCGACGCTCTACACGTACGCCGGCGCGCTCGACGCGCAGCTCCTTCTCGCGGTGCCCGAGCTCGTCTCGTTCGCCGCGATCCTCCTCCTCGTCTTCGGCCTCTCGTTCGAGCTTCCTGTCGTGATGGCCGCCGTCTCGCGCGTCGGCCTCGTGAAGCCGCGTACGTGGTGGCGAGGGTGGCGGCACGCGATCCTCGCGATCGTCGTCGTCGCCGCGGTGGTCACGCCGGACCCGACGGTCGTGTCGCAGATGTTCGTCGCGGTGCCGCTCCTCGGGCTGTACGTGCTCGGGGCGACGATGGCGAGCCTGCTCGGACGGCGGGCCCCGAGCGATTGACGACCGTGGCGCCAGGCATCCGTCGAAGACGGAAAGACCCGAAGACCTCCCAAGGGGACTCTGCCTGCCTGTGCGTCGGAAGCGGTCGCATCCTTCGGCGGAGGTCTTCCCGTCTTTCGGTCTTCGACGAATGCAGCGGCGGGAGAGCCCTTCGCACGCCTCGTCCGCGTCTCCCTGACCCGCGCGACCGGCTTCGACAATCTTTAAGCGACGACTCGGGCATAGGAACGGCATCCATGCGCAGGATCAAGGTCGTGTCAGAGCCCACGGATCTCGTCCCGATCCTGCGCGCCTTCGACTCCGACGTCAAGCGGAACGTGTTCCGGCGTCTCGTCGACGGCTGGCTCACGCCCTCCGCCGTCGAGAAGGAGTTCGGTCCCGAGGGCGCCGAGGCCCTTCGATTCTTCGAGAAGACGAAGCTCGTCGAGACCCGCTGGGAGCCGGCGCAGCCCGGCATGCCGCCCGAGAAGGGGTTCCACTCGTACTACACGAGCGTGCAGGTGAACACGCAGTGCATGGTGCAGGACCTCGCCGAGCTCTTCGCGGTCGCCGCAATGAACAGCGAGGCGTTCGAGCGCATCGAGGCCGACCTCGACGGCATGGTGACCGAGGAAGGCGCCTCGCAGCGGGCGGTCCTCGAGAAGTTCGGCTGGCCGCAGGTCCGCCTCAAGGCCATCCTGAAGCGCAGCACGAAGTTCGAGATGCGCGGCCAGCTCGTGAGACGGATTTAAGGCCGGGAAGGAAGGTTCCGCCCGCGTGCGCACGGCGCTCCTCGTCCTCCTCGTCGCCCTTCCGGTGCTCGCCTCCGCCGGCTGCTTCCGCGCTCCGCTGCCCCCGCCGGAGCCGGTGTTCCCGCGTCACGAGCTCACGTTCTCCGGCTCCGACGCGATGGAGGAGATCCGCGCCCAGATGACCCTCCCGAACGGCTCGGTCCGTTACCGCATCCCCGGGACCCCCGGGAACGCCTACGTCGCCGGCTCGATCGAGGAGCAGCTTGGCATCCTCGGCCTGCGCACGCAGTTCCAGAACTGGGGCTCGAGCTACGCCTGCCGCGACCCGACGCCGCTCCACAACGTCGTCGGCGTGCGCCAGGGCGCGACGAACCGGACGGTCGTCCTCGGCGCCCACTTCGATACGCGTCCCGCCGCCGACAAGGAGAGGGCGGCCGCCGACCGCATCCGACCCGTGCCCGGCGCGAACGACGGCGCGAGCGGGGTCGCCGTGCTGCTCGAGCTGGCCGACGTCCTCTCCGATCGGGCGCCGAACCTCACCATCGTGTACGCGTTCTTCGACGCGGAGGACGGGGGCGACCTCCCGCGCTCGCGCTGGGACTGCAGCACCGGATGGATCATGGGATCGCTGCGATTCGCAGGCAGCTGGATGCCGCGCAACGTGCCGCGGTCGTTCAACGTCACGGAGGGCGTCATCGTCGTCGACATGGTCGGCGACCCGGGCCTCGTGATGCTGAAGGAAGGCTACTCGGTCGAAGGCCCCGGCGCCCCGCTCCAGGACCTCATCTACGACACGGGCCGCCGGCTCGGGCACACGTCGATCTTCGTGCCGAGCGTGGGCCCGAAGATCACGGACGACCACCGCGCGTTCCTCGACGCGGCGCTCGTCCAGGGCACGGCGCAGTACCCCGCGGTCGACCTCATCCACCTCTCGGACGATCCGGTCGACCCGTTCCCTGCGACGCACCACAGGCTGAGCGACACCATCGAGAACGTGAGCCCCGTGAGCCTCGAGGCCGTCGGGCGGACCCTCGAGCACGTGCTGCTCGACATGGACGAGGGGCCGCGCTGCGCGTACGTGACGAACGAATCGGCGTGCAGCAAGGCCGGGTGACCTCGCCCGTACAGTCGGAGCGCCCCGGGGCGCATCGATTACTTTCGCGCCCTCGTAATTACTCCCCTTCCGCGAATGCTTATCCGGGCGCGCAGTCCCTACGGCGCCCGCCGGAGTGGCCGAGCGCAGGGGCCGTCTCGTCGGTGACGTCCGACGAGGCGCGACGCGTCCGCAGACGCGTCTGCGTGCGACGGAGTGCCGAAGGCACGAAGA
>DATDQL010000276.1:0-2089 GCA_035292305.1 Thermoplasmatota archaeon | reverse complement strand
CCCCGCCGAGCCCCGGCTCGAAGACGAGTACGTCCTCGCGAAGAAGCAGGCGCACATGCTCTCGCTCTTCCGCGTCGCGGGCGCGGACTGGGTCGCCGCGCCGAAGGCCGAGGGCTTCGACCTCCCGATCTACAAGGTCGTCGGCGAGCCCGGGAACCGCACGCTCGAACGCGTCGCGACGCCAGCGCTCACGCTCCTCGGCGAGGCGACCGGCGAGGACCTCCTCCGCAGCCACGACGCGTGGTTCGAGGTCGACCCGACGACGGGCACGCCGACCCTCTGGATCGCGAACGTCTGGGACGGCGTCGCCGCCCTCGACGTCATGGACCCGACCGCGCCGAAGCTCCTCGCGAAGATCCCCAACCTCGACCCGCATCAGGGCTACACGCACACCGTCCAGGTCGCGCACCTCGACGGCCGACGCCTCGTCGTCGCCGTCCAGGAGGTCGGCGTGAACGCGATGAAGGTCTGGGACGCGACCGACCTCGCGAGGCCCGCGCTCGTCGCGTACTGGCACGTGCCTGTGGCGGCGTTCCCGCAGCACAACCTCCAGATCGTTGGCGACCGCGCGTACGTCGCACACTACAAGGAAGGCGTCTTCGTGTTCGACCTCCGCGCGGTCGGCCCCGGCCCCGTCCCGACGCGCCTCGCGCCCGTCGCGCACCTCGAAGCCGGGTCCGCCCCCGGCGCGGCCGCTCCGAACTCGCCGACCGGCGCGTTCTCCTCCGCGTTCGGCGGCACGTGGGACGTCGTCGTGAAGGACGGCCTTCTGTACACGAGCGAGATCTCCGCGGGCCTGCGCGTGACCGGCTACGGATGCCTGTGGCCGGGTGACGAGGGCGCGTCGTCCACGGGCTGAACGCCCTAGGACTGCGCAAGCGACGTCGGGCGACGCACACGTCGGCTCCCACAACGCTCAAGACGCGCCCCCGACGTCGCCGCGCATGCGGGCCGCGCTCGTCGTCCTCGCCGTGATCGCCGCCGGCTGCGCGACTCCCACGCCGACCGACGAACCCGTCGCCGCGACCGCCGCGCCGTACGATGCGCTCGCCGCCGAGGTCGCAGACCTCCCGTGCGAGGCCGAGGTCGGTGACGGCACGAGCGCGAACCTACGCGTCCTCTGGCAGGACCCGCTCGACGACCCCGAGCCCGCGCGGCACCGCGAACTCGACCTCGACCCGACGGGCCGCCCCCTCGTCGCATCCGCGCGGATCTTCGCCGGAGGCTTCGATCTCCTCGACGTCACGGACCCGCGCGCGCCCGTCGTCCTGTCCACGTGGCACGCCGACGACGGCGACTACGCCCTCGACGTGAAGTTCACGACCGACGGCGCGAGCCTCCTCGTCGCGGGCGGCGAGCGCATCCTCGTCGTGGACGTCCGCGACCCCGCCTCGCCGCGCGTCGAATCGTCCTACCGGCTCGACGCCCCCGGCGCGCACATGCTCGCGATCTTCCGCGTCGACGACGCGGACCACGTCGTCGCCTCGAAGGGCGAGGGGAAGGACCTCTCCATCTTCCGCGTCGAAGGCGCGCCCGGCGAGCGGACGCTCGTGCGCGTCTCGCGCCCGCTCCTCACCCCCCTCGGCGACCTCCCGCTGCGGCCCGACCCCGTGCGGTCCCACGACGCGTGGTACGAGGTGGACCCCGAGACCGGCACGCCGCTCCTCTGGGTCGCGAACGTGTGGTGGGGCGTGACCGCGCTCGACGTCACCGACCCGGCCGCGCCCGAGACCGTCGTGGAGATCCGTCACCTCGACCCCCACCAGAGCTACTCGCACAGCGTGCGCGTCGCCCACGTCGACGGGAAACGCCTCGTCGTGTCGACCTCCGAGTACGGCAACGCCGCCCTCAAGGTCTGGGATGCGACCGACCTCGACGCCCCGCGGCTCGTCGCGACCTGGAGCCTCGGCGGCGACGCTCCCCACGACCTCCAGGTCGTCGGCTCGCGCGCTTACGTCGCGCACTTCGAGCACGGCCTCTTCGTGTTCGACGTCGCCGACGCAGCCGCATCCGGGAAGCTCGCGCCCGTCGCGCGGCTCGCGCCCACGGGCACCTGGGACGGCAAGCGCCTCCCGACCAACCTCGTGAA
>DATDQL010000275.1:0-9917 GCA_035292305.1 Thermoplasmatota archaeon | reverse complement strand
CGCGGGGCGGATCCCAGCCGCGCGCTGCGGGCCCGCCAACGAGGCGTCGAAGTCCACGCTCCTGCGGGCCGGCTTTCGAGTGGCCGGTCAGCTCAAGCTGGGGAGTCTCAGCATTGCGTGACTCGACGCCGGCCGCGGACTCGCCGGAGATGGAGCGTGGACGAGGTGGCGCCCGTAAGGCCTATATGACATGATGGCCTATAAGAAACGCGGATGGGCACGACGGTCTGGATCGACGACGGCACCCGCGAGGCCTTGCGCACGCTCCAGCGCACGCTCGGGACCGGGTCCGTCAACGCCACCATCCGCCGCCTGCTCGACCAGCCGGCGACAGACGCGCACAGTCTCTTCGCCCGCCACAGGGCCGCGATCCGCGCTATCCTCCGCCGTCACCGCCTACGGAACCTTGTGGCCTTCGGGAGCCGGGCGCGCGGGGACGCGCAGGCGGCGAGCGACCTCGACCTCGCCGTCGAGGTCGCGACCGGGGCGAGCCCGCTCGCGGTCCTCGCCGCAGAAGCGGACATCGAGAAGGAACTCGGCATCTCCGTGAACCTCGTCGAACTGCCGAACGCCAAGCTGAAGGACGTCCTGCGGCGCGAGGGTGTCCCGTTTGAGCGATGAGCGCCGGCTCCGCGACATCCTGGACGCGGCCGACGAACTCGCGACCTACCTCAAGGGGCGCGACGAGGACGCCTTCGCCGAAGATCGCCTGCGGCAGCGGGCGGTGGAACGGCTGCTGACGATCATCGGCGAGGCGGCAAAGAACCTCGGCGACGGGACCCGCGCCGCGATCGACCAGCCGTGGCGCGAGATCATCCGCTTCCGCGACAAGGGTATCCACGCGTACGATTCGCTGACGCCGCGCACGCTCTACCGCATCGCGACGGAGGCCGTGCCGGCGCTGGCGAGGGCCATCACAGGACATCTCCCGAAGTGACTCGCGCCAACGCTGGGGGACAGAGCCCCCCCAGACCCCCCTCAGTACGCCTTGACCTTCTTCACCGCGTGCACGATGCGGTCGATCGTCGGCATGTAGTCGTGCTCGAGCGTGTACGGGAACGGCGTGTCGAACCCGGTCACGCGCACGATGGGCGCGTGGAGGTACTCGATCGCGTCCTCCGCGATGGTCGCGCTTAGCTCCGCGGCGAAGCCCGCGGTGCGCGGCGCCTCCTGCACGAGGACGACGCGGCCGGTCTTCTTCACGCTCTTCATCACGGTCTCGTAGTCCCACGGGACGATCGTGCGCAGGTCGACGATCTCGAGGCTGATGCCTTCGGCTTCGAGTTCCTTGGCCGCCTCCGCGGCCAAGGCGTGCATCGCGCCGTACGCGACGAGCGTCACGTCATGCCCCTCGCGCGAGACGTGCGCCTTCCCGAGGGGCACGGTGTACGCGCCCTCGGGGACCTCGGCCTTGAGCGCGCGGTAGAGCCGCTTCGGCTCCATGAACAGGATCGGGTCGCCGTCGCGGATGCTCGCGATGAGGAGCCCCTTCGTGTCGTAGGGGTTCGACGGGATGACGACCTTGAGGCCCGGCGTGTGCGTGAAGTAGGCCTCGCCGCTTTGCGAGTGGTAGTGGCCTCCGCGGATGCCTCCGCCGTACGGCGTGCGGATGACCATCGGCACCGAGAACTGCCCGCCGGAACGGTAGCGGATCTTCGCGGCCTCGTTCACGATCTGGTCGAACGCGGGGAAGATGAAGTCCTGGAACTGGATCTCCGGCACGGGACGCAGCCCGTAGACGGCCATCCCGATCGCGGCGCCGATGATCCCGGCCTCCGCGAGCGGCGTGTCGATGACGCGCGGCTCGCCGAACTCGGCCTGGAGACCGTCGGTCGCGCGGAAGACGCCGCCGTTCTTGCCGACGTCCTCGCCGAGGACGACGACGCGCTTGTCCTCGCGCATCTCGGTCTTGAGCGCGTCGTTCACGGCCTGTACGAGCGTCAGTTCCGGCATCAGGGATCTCCTCCTTCACGCGCGATGTTCTCCGCGCCCGTCGATTCCTTGAGAGACTCGAGCTGCCGCTTCAGGAACGGCGGCGTGTCGTGGAACACCTCGCTGAACAGGCTCTCGATCGGTGGCGGGCCCGCCTTCTCGGCCGCCTCGACCGCGGACTGGATCTCGGCCTTCGTGTCCTCGGCGAGCTGCGTCTCGCGCTTGTCGTCCCACACGCCCTTGCGGGTGAGGTAGGCGCGGAAGCGCGCGATCGGGTCCTTGGCCTTCCACTCCTCGTACAGCTCGGCCGGCACGTACCGTTTCGGGTCGTCGGAGGAGGAGTGGGGGCCCATGCGGAACGTGACGGCCTCGACGAGCGTCGGGCCCTCGCCGCGGCGCGCGCGCTCGACCGCGTCGTGGACCGCGGCGTACACGGCGAGCACGTCGTTCCCGTCCACGCGGACGCCGGGGATGCCGTATGCGGCGGCCTTCTCCGCGACGGTCTCCGTCGCCATCTGCAGCTTGACCGGGACCGAGATCGCGTACTGGTTGTTGTTGCAGACGAAGACGACCGGGCACTTCCACACGGCCGCGAAGTTCAGGCCGACGTGGAAGTCGCCCTCCGACGTCGAGCCGTCCCCGAAGCCCGTCGCCGCGACCGTCCTCTTCTTCTCGAGCTTCATGCCGTACGCGGCGCCGACGGCCTGCGGGACCTGCGTGGTGAGGGGGCTCGAGATGCTGAAGAAATGGAGGTCCGCGTACGCGAAGTGGTTCGGCATCTGGTGGCCGAGGCACGGGTCCTTCCGCGAGCCGTAGAGCTGGTGCACCATGCCTTCGATCGACGCGCCGCGGTAGAGCGCGACGCCGAGGTCGCGGTAGTGCGGGAAGTACCAGTCCTCCGCTGCGAGCGCGGCGGCGGTGCCCGCGGGGATGGCCTCCTGCCCTTCGGAGCCGATGTAGAAGTTGATGCGGCCCTGGCGCTGGAGGTTCATTCCGCGCTCGTCGAGCATGCGCGTCCGCACCATCGTCGAGTACATGCGCCGGAGGGTCTCGTCCGGCACCTTGGGCTCGGCCTTCGCGACGGAGCCGTCGGCGCGGATCACCGTGAGAAGGTCGGCGGGGGGCATCGCTCGCGGAAATCGGGCGGGGCTCAAATACGTTCTGCCCGCCGGAGGAGAGCGCAGTGTGCGGGAGTGGCCCAAGCGTTCCGTGGAGACCCGCCAGGTTCACACGGAGGAACGGAGGAGCGGAGGGACGGAGGGAAACGCGGTCCGCGTCGTCGATCCCATCCACCTCCGATCCTCCGTACCTCCGTGTTGATCCTAGCGGGTCACAACGGAACGAAGTGCGCCGCGAACGGGACGCCGATCTCACGCCTCGCCGCGCCGCCGCCTCACCACGTCGCTCAGGAAGTACTCCCCCGCCTTGTACGAGGACCGCACGAACGGCCCCGAGGCGACGTACAGGAACCCGAGCGATTCCCCGACCTCGCGGAAGCGGTCGAACTCCTCGGGCGGCAGGTACCGTTCGACGGGGAGGTGCCACCCGCTCGGCCGCAGGTACTGCCCGAGCGTGAGCACCTCGCAACCGACGCGGCGCAGGTCCCGCATCGCCTCGACGACCTCGTCTTCGGTCTCCCCGAGGCCGAGCATGAGCGACGATTTCGTGACGACCGAAGGGCGCGCCTGCTTCGCGTGCGCGAGGACGCCCAGGGTCTGATCGTATCCCGCGCGCGCGTCGCGGACGCTCGCCGTGAGTCGACGCACCGTCTCAAGGTTGTTCGCGAACACGTCGACGCCCGCGCCGAGCACGACGTCCACGAGCCCCGTCTCGCCGCGGAAGTCGGGCGTGAGCGTCTCGACGAGGAGCGACGGGTCGCGGCGCTTCAGCTCGCGGACGCACGCCGCGAAGTGCTCGGCGCCTTGGTCCGCGAGGTCGTCGCGGTCGACCGAGGTGAGCACGACGTAGCGCAGGCCGAGCGCCGCGATTGACGCGGCCAGCTTCACGGGCTCGGCAGGGTCGGGCGGCAGCGGTCGGGCCGCGGTCTTGACGGCGCAGAACCGGCAGCCGCGCGTGCACGTGTCTCCGAGGAGCATGAACGTGGCCGTGCCGCCCGACCAGCACTCGGCGACGTTGGGGCAACGGGCCTCCTCGCAGACCGTGTGCAGGTCGTGCTCCCGAAGGAGCCCCTTGATGCGGCCGTAGTTCGGCCCCGAAGGGGGGCTCACCTTGAGCCACACAGGCAGTCGGGTCGCGGCCAACGACAACGCGATGCGGGAAGGCGCCCTAAGCCTTTGGGCGGCGGCGGGCGACGCCAGGCAGGTACGAGCAGGGCGAACAGACGACCGACAAAGGACAAGGAACGGGTCAACGGGCCGAAGAACACGAACGCGTCGAACGAGATCGCCCCTTGTCCTTTGACCCAGTGACCCTTTCCTTGTCCTTTGTCGGTTGCCCTTTGTCCGGCGACCGGTCACCGGGGCGCGGCGGAGCGGCACCGACGATGCCTCGATATCCTCATACCGCCTCGCGGCGCTGCCGCCGCGATGCGCGCCCCCGTCCTCCTCGCGGCCACCGCCGTCCTCGTGCTCGCCGTAGCGCCGCTCGCGCTCGCCCGGGAACCCGGGGAGCAGCCGGCGGCGCAGCGCTACCTCATCGGGGCGCCGAACTTCAGCTTCCGGTTCGACGGCTTCAACCTCGGCGGCGTGGAGTTCGAGGCCCCGTTCGTCGGCGAGACGCGCGTCACGGTCGCGGCCGTCGACGACTTCGCCTCGAGCGTCTCGATCACGGTGTGCCAGGACTGGACCCCCGAGGACACGACGTGCATCGGCGGCCCGGACGCGACGAACTGTTCGCCCGTCACGATCACCGGCCTGAAGCCCGCGATCCCCGTGAACGTGTGGATCAACTCGGCCGCGAGCGCGGTCGTCTGCGGCGACCTGCCTGCGATCCGCGGGACCGTGACGGCGACGTACTCGTGACGCGACCATCGTCCACGGGGCCGCGAAGGCACGAACCTGTGCGCGTCCTTCCTTCGCGTCTTCGTGTCTTCGTGGTCGCCTCCGTCGTCGCCGCGCTCACCGGTTGCGCCGCCCCTGAGGCAGCGCCCGAGACGGGCGACTTGCCGACCTCGTACGCGCTCGCGTGCCCGCCAGGCGAGACGCGCGAGGTCGCTCCCGGGGTGTGCGCGACGGTCCTCTCCGACGAGGGCACCCTCCAGGAGCCCGCGATCGCGCGGCACCCGACCCGGCCCGACGTCATGGCGATCGGCGCGAACGGGGGCCGCGCGGCGGCCGGCGCGCCGCCCGACGCGCTGCCCTTGGCGGTGTTCGTCACCGAGGACGCGGGCGCGACGTGGCGCCGCGCCGCCGCGCCCCGCCCCGTCGCGACGGGGCACGTGGTCCAACTCCAGGGCGACCCGGCGCTCGCGTTCGACGCGGACGGCCGACTGCACATCACGGGGCTGCTCCAGAAGTACCCCGACCCCGCCGACCTCGACCCGGCGCGACCGTTCGCGGTCCTCGCCGCGATCGACGTCTTCCACGCGTCGAGCGGCGACCTCGGCGCGACCTGGGACGGACCGACGATGCTCACCGACGACGGCGACAACGACCGCAACTGGATCGCGGTCGGTCCCGACGGCGCCTTGTGGGCGACGTGGCACGTGTGCTGCGTGCGCACGGAGGCCGCGTGGTCCACGGACAACGGAGCGACGTGGACCGACGCGGAGGACATCGAGGGTTGCTACACGGGTTCGCCCGTCACGTGGGTCGACGGGGCGCCGTGGGTCGCGTGCGCGGAAGGCACGCCCCAGGAGCTCGCCGGGATCGCGCTCTGGCGCTACGATGGAGGGACCGGCGCTGCATCGAAGGTCGGCCTCATCGAGGGGATGACGTGCATCGCGCCGCGGATCCTCTCGCCCCCCGACGGCGCCCTCCTTGTCACTTGCTACGGAGGGCTCGCGGCGCGGAGCGTCGACGGCGGGCGGACGTGGCCGCAGCGCTGGTACCTGCCGGAGCTCGCCACCCTCGACGAGGGATGGGAGAACGAAGTCGTATACTGGAGCGAGGTCGACCCGCACGGCGCGGTCCACGTGCAGCTCGCGGAGTACCACGCGCGCGAGCAGCGAGGGTACGCGGAGGGGCGCGAGCACCGCGCGCTGTGGATGGCGTGGGATCCCGCGACCGGGCGCGTGCTCGGCGAGGCGCGACTCACGCCGGAAGGCGCGGAGTCCGGTGCAGGCGGAGCCGGTTCGTACGTCGCGCCGCTCGGCGACGACTGGTGGGGGATCGTGTTCGCGGGCGACCGCGGGACGATGGTGTGGTCGCACGCGGGGGACGTGTACGTCACGATGATCGTGCCGGGCGTTCCGTAACGACGCTCGGGGGGCACATTGGATCTGGCCACGCGATCGTCTGCGAGGCAAGGCGTCCGTCGAAGACCGGAAGACCGAAAGACCAGGCCTTCAAGGAGTAGGTCTTCCGGTCTTCGCATCTTCGACGAATGCGTGGAGCCGCCGTCCCCGGGCACGGCATCGCCCACCGCGTGGGGCGGATGGCCAAGGACCGTCCATGGGTACCTGCGGGAGGCGGCGTGTCGGCGACGCCGCATCAGGAATACGCCGGCGCGGGCGTCACTCCCGTACGACGAGCACCGAGCACGAGGCCTTCTCGACGAGCCCCTCCGCGACGCTCCCGAGCATCGCACGCTCGACGGCGCCCGCCCCGTGCGTCCCGGCGACGATGAGGTCCGCGCCCGCACGGCGCGCGCGCTGCACGGTGGCTCGCGCGGCGCGGCCCTTCGCGAGCGCCTCCGTCGCGCGACCTCCGAGCACCCGCTCATTGTACGCGTGGAGCATCGCGCGCAGCCGGTCCTCGAACCAGCGGCTGCCCTCCGCGTGAGTGGGGATGGCCCCCGCGCTGAGGACGCTCCCCCAAGCGGACGGGTCGAAGGCATGGATGGCGAGGAGGGCGGCGTCGTTCTCCGCCGCGAGGCGCAGGGCCGTGCGGCCCGCGGTGTCCGAGGACGCGTAGAAGTCGGTCGCGACCGCGATGCGACGGAACGCGGGCTGCGGCCGCTCGCGTACGGGTCCGCGCGCGACGAGCACGCTGCGGCGCGCGTGGCGAAGGGCGGATCGCGCGCGCGAACCGAGCACGGCGCGCTGGACGCGGCCCATGCCGGTCGCGCCTACGACGACGACGTCCGCGTCGAGGTCGTCGGCCTCCGCGGCGAGCACATGCCCGACCTCGCCACGCCGTAGCCGCCACTCGACGCGCTCACCCGCCTTCGCGAGGCGCTGGAGGCGTTCCTCGGCGTCCTCGACGGCCACGCGCAGGGCCTCGTCGAAGACGCGGCGGTCGGCCTCGGGAAAGTACGACCACGAGCCGATCTCCGGAAGAACGTGCACGACGCGGATGCGCCCACCCGCGTCGAGGAGGCGCGTGGCGAGCCGCAGCGCGTCGTCCGCGCGGGGGGAGAAGTCGGTCGCGACGAGGATGCGTCGGAACATGGGGATCCCTGCGACCTTCCTCGGTCCGTCTCGACCATCCTCTTGACGGTCGTTTTTCGGTCCTGATAATCAATCCGGGGCGTGACGTCGGACGGTCAGCCAGAACGCCGTCGCCTGCAAAGTGAGGATCCCGGCCACGGCGGCGACGAGGGGTTCCCGGATCATCGCGCTTGGCCGGGGGCCGGCGGCGGGCTCGAAGAGGAAGGCGAAGAACACGGTGTGCGCGAGCGCGAGGACGTAGAACGTGGTGGCGCCGCGCTGCAGGAACTTCCACCCGACGCCGAGACGGCGCTGTGCGCGGTCGTTCGACGTCACGAGGAGCACGGCCACGTAGGCGAGCGCCGCGACGCCGATGAGGTTCGCGAGCGTCAGACCCGCGTCGGCATGAGGGAACACGAGGGCCGGATCCAGGCCGGCCCACGCGTACGCCACGAGTCCCACGTGCGAGCACGCGAGGAGGCCCGTCCACACGCCGAGCTCGCGTCGCGCGCTCAGGAGGTGGGCCGCGCCCGTGACACGCGCGAGCGGCCCCGCGAGCATCGTGAGGCCGAGGAGGACGAGGGAAGTGTCCGCGAACGCGCGGTTCCAGGCGTTCGCCACTGGCAGGTCCGCGAAGGACGAGACGAAGGCGACGACGACGAGCGTCGAGAACGAGCCGACCACGGCGTGACGTAGGACGAAGGGGCGGCGCGGCCAGACGGCTGCCACCTGCCGCGATCTGCCGAGGACGGTCTCCTGCGCGGCCAACGGACGTGCCCCGCTGATAAGCGACGCGACCATGCTGAAAGGCCTTTCGCCGCATGCACGACCTCCGAAGGTCGGCCGTCGTCCCGGTCACGCGTACAGGGAGTAGACGAGCACCGCGAACGCGCCGAGGGTGACGACCGCCTCGAAGATGTGAGACTGGTCGAGGGTCCACTGGAGACCCCGGTACGCGAGCCCCTCCGAGATCGCGCCGAGCGTAAGGATGGCCATCCCCACGGTCAGCCAGAGCATCGGACGCCGACGCGTACGGAGGTACGCCTTCGAACCGAGGTAGACGACGACGCAGCCGAGGACGACCGTCACGGCCTTGATCGCGCTCAACGCGAGGTCGGTGTCAACCAGGACGCTTCACCTGCCCGCGCAGCTCGTCCCACATCCCCGTGAGCCTCTCCTCGACCGGCTCGTTCAGCTCCCACGTCACCGTCTCGCCTCCCGCGCCCACTTCGATCCGCGCGCCCCTCACCCGCGAACGGTACAACTCGTACCGCTTCCCGTCCTCCGTGAGCGCGCTGCGCTCGACGACGAGGAGGCCGGCCTCCTGCAGGTGGTTCACGTGCCGGTACGTTGTCGGGAGGGGGAGATCCGTCTCGCGGCTGATGTCCTTCACCGCCTTCGCCTTGCGGACGCAAGCTGCGAGGACGCGACGCGAGTACGCGTCCGCGAGCGCATCCGACACGGCTTGCGATGTCAGCGCCGGCGGTTTCCCCGTGTCGACGATTCCCACCACCGAGAACGACGACCGCACGGCAGGGCGCGCGATAACCCTTCGGGTCCGCGTGCGCTGGCGCGCCGCGGGGGGAATTCTCGGTACATGGGCACGTTGCCGGGTGCGGGCAGGGCATTCGTCGAAGACCGGAAGACCGAAAGACCAGGCTGCCAAGGGTAGGTCTTCCCGTCTTCCGGTCTTCGGCGAATGAGCTGCCGCGAACGGCCCGGCCACGCGTTGGCCGCGTCCGGCAGGGCCTGGCCAACTATCGAGTCTCTCCACGCCGGGCGCCTGCCCGCGACCATGCGGCCGCCCGAACGCGTGGCGGCTACGGGCGCCCGCCAGGTCCGGGGGTGCCTTTCGGGAAGAGCCGTGTCTGCGAGGTCCCTTCGATCCCGACGCCGGCCGCCGCGACGCGCCGCTCCTCGGCGTCGTGCAGCGCTGCCTCCGCGATCCGCACGTGACCCTCCTCCTCCCGGGCGAGCTCGCGGAAGAGGCGCGCGACCACGCCGTCGTGGACGCGCTCCGCGTTGTCGCGGTAGAAGTCCCGCGCCGCGCTCTCGACCTCGACGACGTCGAGGATCGCCGCACGGAGAACGCCGGCGGCGTCATCCTCGCGCATCCGGGCGTTGAGCCGCTCGAGCTCGCGGACGATCCGTTCGTGATGGTCGCCCTCGAGGAGCTTCGCGAGACGCCGACGCGTCTCGTCGTCGCGTACGACATACGTCGCCAACTCTACGACGAAGCGCTCGTAGGCCGTCTCGTAGAACTCTGCGAGCTTCAGGAGCCGGATGTCGTTGAGTTCAGGGCGCATGTCGAACGACTTCCCGTACGCTTGACGCCCGAAGTATGGCGGCTCCGTGTGCTTAGGTGCTCGCGCGGTTGCGCCGGTTGATTCTCAGGGCCGAGAACGCCCCCATCGGATCGCCGGGTGCGGAAGGGGCGCGGGGCCGGTTGGCACAGGGATCCCCGCGCAACTCCTTCCGCGTCGACCCTGCGCGCGTG
>DATDQL010000274.1:0-5810 GCA_035292305.1 Thermoplasmatota archaeon | reverse complement strand
CGCGGGGCGGCTGCGGTAGGGGTGTGCCGAGTCGCCGCGGGGACGCAGCGCGCGACACGCGTCCAGGAGACGCGCGAACGAACGTCGCATGTTACGCAACGATCGTCACGCCGGGGCGTCCTAAGGTCTCTCCCGACGTGAGGGTCGCGTCAGCAGCCTCCTGAAGCCCTCATCGGGGTCCGCTCTCCGCCTCGCCGCGCAAGTGCGCCGCAAGCCCCGCGAGCGCCTTCCCGCGGTGGCTGATGCCGTTCTTCTCGGCCGTCGGGATCTCCGCGAACGCCCGCGTCTCGCCGTTCGGGACGAAGATCGGGTCGAACCCGAAGCCGTGCCCTCCCGCGCTCGGCGCCTCCGCGATGCGCCCGTCGCAGCGGCCTTTGAAGAGCCCGACCTCGCCATGCTCGACATATCCGACGACGCATTCGAAGCGTGCCGCGCGGTCAGCACGGCCCTGCATCAGGCGCAGGATCCCGTCCGCGCCGATGGTCTTCAGCGTCGGCGCGCTGTAGACGCCGGGGAACCCCTTCAGCGCGTCCACGAACAGGCCGCCGTCGTCGACGAAGTACGGCTCCTGGACGCGACCGAGGAGCGCGTTCGCCTTGTGCCAGGCGACGACCCCGAGGTCGTCGGCCTGCACTTCGAGGACGGGCACGTCCACGTGCTCGACGCGCGCGACGTCGGCGAGCGCCGAGGCGGCCTCGGCGGCCTTCCCCCTGTTGCCGGTCACGAAGCGGAGCGTCCTCAACGAGGGTTCGCCCTCGGCTTCGCGCGCTTCTTGGGGGCGGTCGTCGTGTCTGCGCGCTTCGTCGCGGCGCTCCGCGCGACCTTGCGCCCGTGGGTCTTCGGCTTCGGAAGGTTCTGCAGGATGGCCTCGCGCACGGCCGAGAGGGAGGCACGTGTGTCGGTTGGGAACGAGTCGAGGACGTCGTCGACCGCGGTCACGGACGCGGCAACCGCTGGGGCTCGCTTGAAGACTCCCACCCGCGCACCTCGGAGGGGCGATGGCAACACGCGTCGGCGCACGTTCGGCCGACGCGGCGGGACGGAAGACCCTCAGGCGCTCGTGCCGCGGCGACGGAGCGCGCCGCCGGGGTTTGCGGTCACGCCGCTCTGGAAAATCTTTAGGCGCGTCGTCGCGTCCGCGATGGCATGCGTACCCGCGTCGTGATCCTTGCCGCGCTCGCCCTGGCCGGTTGCCTCGCCCCCGCGCCCGCCTCGACGGTGCCCGGCGACGACGCCGACGGGACCGGCGGGGCGCCCGTCGACGGGGTGGGGGATCCTGATCTCATGGCTCTCGGCCGGTGGCTTCCGACGTTCGACGCGGAAGTGGCCGCGGTGCACGCGACGCTCCTCGGCGACGGACGCGTGCTGTACTGGTCGATGGAGGCGGGGCACGCCCCCGGCGGCATCTTCGCCGAGAGCCCCGAGAACGGGCGCTCGCGCGTGCTCGATCTCTCGCGGGGGGAGGCGGTGTTCACGACGCCCACGCCGGAGGACGGCGGCGCGAGCGACATGTTCTGCAGCGACCAGTCCTATCTCCCCGACGGGCGCGTCGTGGTCTTCGGCGGCTCGGCGTGGAGCACGCTCTCGTCGCCGACTACGCCCTCGATCACCGGCACGAAGGACGTCCGCGTGTTCGAGCCTGCGAACGGAGCATGGACGCAGGGCCCGCAGATGGAGCGCCCGCGGTGGTACCCCTCGGCGCTCGCTCTCCCGGACGGTCGCGTGCTCGTGGCGAGCGGCTACGAGGACCCGAACAACGCCGCGACGCAGGTCCGCGGCCTCGAGGCGTTCTCCGCGGACGGAACGCTCAAGCGGCTTCCGGAGACCGCGGACCGCTCGCTCCCCATGTACCCGCGCCTCGTCGTCGTTCCTTCGGGCCCGCTCGCCGGCGACGTGTTCTACCAGCCGGGCGGCTGCCTGTGGTGCCCCGGCGGCGTCGACGCCGCTGAGGCCGAGTGGAACGTCGCGCAGTCGCTCGACCTCGGGACGATGGAGTGGACGACGCACGAACGCGCCGTCCTTGGCGTGCGGAACGCCCCGATGGTGACGATGCTCCCCCTGCGCCCCCCTGCGTACGATGCCAAGCTCCTGGTCGCGGGCGGCACCCTGCAGCGCACGGGCGCGGCGACCGCGACCGCCGAGACGACCGACCTCACGACCGAGCCCCCGACTTCGGCCCTGGCCGCGCCGATGGCGTTCCCTCGCTGGTTCGGGAGCTCCGTCCTCCTCCCGGACGGCAACGTCCTTGCCGTCGGCGGCAGCCGCTACGACGGCGTCGAGATGCTGGGCCTCGACTCCTACCCCGCGGCGCACGTCCTCGAGACGGAGCTCTACGACCCGTCGAGCGGATCGTGGGGCCGCCTCGCCGACATGACGGTCCCGCGTGTGTACCATTCGACCGCGCTCCTCCTTCCCGACGCGCGCGTCATGGTCGGGGGCTCGGTCCCGATCGATCTCGTGGGGGCCGGGCAGCACGCGACCGGGATCGAGGTGTTCGAGCCGCCGTACCTCTTTCGCGGCCCGCGCCCCACAATCGTTTCGGCGCCCGAGAAGGCGTCGTACGGCGAGGCATTCGAGGTCGCGACCCCCGACGCCGCGCGCGTCGCGTCGGTCGTGTTCGTGCGTCCCGGGAGCGTCACGCACATCTACAACCCGGAGCAGCGCCTCGTCGAGCTCGTCGTCGAGGACCACGGCGAGGGCCGCCTCCTCGTGCGCGCGCCGCCGGACGCCGCCCTCGCGCCGCCCGGGCCGTGGATGCTCTTCCTGCTCGCGGACACGCCAGAAGGACCGGTCCCGTCGGTGGCGGCGTTCGTGCGGCTCGGCGCGGCCTCGTAAGCCCTCGGCGCCCTGCAGGAACGGGGCCGGGCCCCGGCGAAACGTCCATGCCGGAGCCCCGCCTCAGGCCGCCGCTCATGGCCGTGCGCCTGCGCTACCGCCGCGTCGACGAGCGTCTCTACCTCGAGGTCGAGGGCGAGATCGACGAGCGCAGGCTCTGGAAGACGCTGGACACGTTCGGGGTCAAGGTGAGCACGGACCCGGACCCGAGGGCGCTCATCAAGCCGAGGTGGGTCCCGGCGACCGCGTTCGCGAAACTCGAGGCGGCGTGCAAGCTCCTGCGTGCGCCGCTCGTGCCCGCCGAGGGCGAGGCGCCGCTTGAAGCGCGGACGCCGCGGGCGGAGGCGTGGAGGGCCGCACGCCCCCTCGACGTGCGCGAGGTGCTCGACGCCGCGGCGAAGGACGAGCCCGACGTCGCCGAGCGGATGCTCCACGACGCGCGGATCCGCCTCAAGGCGTTCGCCCACGAACGCGCGGAGTGGCGCTCCGAGGCTCTCGCGGACGCCTCCGCGGCGGAGTCAGCGCTCGCCAAGGTTCAGGCGACGATCCAGTCGCGCGCCGAGGAGGAGCGACGCGCGCTCAAGCGCGAGCAGAGCGAGGAGCTCCGCGGAGTCGCGGGCGAGGACCTGTGGCGCGCGCACGAGACGCTGAAGCGCCTGCGAGCGGCCGTGACGCAGCACGAACGCGCCGCGGACCGGCGCGAGGCCGTGCGCGTCCCGGACGCGATCCCCGGCTTCCTCGGCCACCTGCGGCCCTACCAGCGCGAAGGCGTCGAGTTCCTCCTCGCTCGCGGCTGCAACGCCATCCTCGCGGACGACATGGGGCTCGGCAAGACGATCATGACGATCGCGGCCGTGGTCCGGTCCCGGGAGAAGGCGTTCGTCGTCGGCCCCGCGAACGTCCTCTACAACTGGGCGGAGGAGATCGAACGCTTCACCGGCGAGCGCGCGCTCGTCTGGCACTACCAGCAGCTCGCGGGTCCGCGCGGGGCGCGCTTCCTCGTCACCACGTACGACGCGCTCCGGGCCGTGCCCTCTGACGACCCGGAGTTCGCGGCGCGGCCGATCCTCGTCCTCGACGAGGCGCACCTCGTCCGGAACCCGGAGACGTTGCGCGCGCGCGTCGTCACCGCTCTCCCTCAGCGACGACGCCTCCTGCTCACGGGGACGCCGCTCGTGAACTCCGTCGAGGACTACTACGAGCTCCTCCGGCAGGTCGCGCCGGACAAGTGGGGCTCCCGCGAGAGCTTCCGCGACGCGTGGCTCGTCGATGCCCAGCTGTTCGACCGGTACGCGCAGGTCCGCAACGCGACCGCGACGCTTCTGCAACGCGCGGCGCGCGACGTGATGCTGCGCCGGCGGAAGGACGAAGTGTTGGCGGAGCTGCCTTCGCGCACCATCTGCGTGCTCCGCCACGAGCTCCCGGAGGGTGACCTCCGCGAGCACCGTCGCCTCGAAGCGGCGGTCGCCGACGCCGCGCGGAAGGCGCCGCACGGGGGCAGCGACGTCGCGGTGTTCGCGGCGCTGACGGCGCTGCGGCACAACCTCGCGATGGCGCGCGTCCCCGCGGTCCTCGAGCGCGTGCGCGAGCTGCGCGCGGCGGGCGAGAACGTGGTCGTCTACGCGCAGTACCTCGAGCCGCTGCGACGGCTCCGCGCCGAGCTCGGAGGGGAGGCCGCGATGCTCGAAGGGGCGACGCCTCCGAAGGACCGGCAGGTGCTCGCGCGCACGCTCGGCACGGCATCGGGTCCGAAGGTCCTCCTCGCGCAGATGGACGCAGGGGGCCTCGGCCTCAACTTCACGGCGGCGCGGTACGTCCTCTTCATCCACCTCGGGTGGACGCCGGCGGGGCACGCGCAGGCCATCGACCGCGTCCACCGCATAGGCCAGGACCGCCCGGTCGTCGTCGAATTCTTCGTCACGCCCGCGACGGTCGACGACCGGCTCGCGCGCATCCTCCTTCGGAAGGAGGCGGACCAGAACCTCGTGCTCGCGGACGAGAGCGATGTCCTGAACCGGGCGGAGCTCGTGCGCGCGCTCGCCGACGACGCCGCGGAGCGCGCGGCGAGAGAGGCCGCGGGACCCGTCTAACGGATCCGCGGCCTTGCCTCGGTCCCGCGCGGCAGGATCGGCACGGGTGACAACCCCGCGGCCTCGAACAGGCGCTGCGCCTCCTCGCGCAGCGCGCGCTCCGCACGGCGCTCCGCGGTGACGTCGCGCCAGGCGAGCACGATCTGCCGCGACTCGCCCACGGGCCTGAGGACCGCGACGCACTCGATGCGGCCGCCGTCCTTCGCGAGGAGCACGGTCTCCCAGGGCTCGCCGCTCGGCGCGTCCGGTGCACCGGAAAGGCGCAGCGCGGCATCGGCGCGCGCGTCGGGCGCGAACGCGTCGAGCGCGCTCGGCAACGCGACGAGCTCGCCGAACGCCCAGCCGGAACGCGCGGTCCAGGCGGGGCTTGCGCTGACGATGCGCTCGTCCTCGAGCACGGCGTAGGCGCCTCCGAGATCCTCGTGCGCAGCCGACACCGCCGCGAGGAGGCCACCCTGGAGAGCCATGTCGACCTGAAGGTGCCTCGGGAGGCGACGCAGCGCCTCCAGCCTCCGCTCGAGCGGCTCGGCCTTCTCCCAGAGCTTCTCGAGCTCGCCCCGGAGGGCCAAGAGCGTCACGCGTACCGTCGTGTGGACGAGGAGGCGGCTGCGCGCGGGATCGTCGCCGCCCCTCGTGATGACGAGGAACGCCTCGCGGTCGTCGAAGAGCCACGCCTGCAACAGACCGCGGAGGGGCAGGTGCCTGTACTCCTCGCTCGGCTTCGCTTCGGCGTGCGCGGCGCAGTCCTCGGCCATGGCGAGGTCCGGGATCTGCAGGATCGTCCGCACCCTCGTGCCGGCCTCGGCGAGCCGATCGGCCGTGGCGCGCGGGTCGTCCACGAGCGCGCCTGCAGGGACCGCGCTGAGCGCCAGCACCTCGGTCGGG
>DATDQL010000273.1:0-3156 GCA_035292305.1 Thermoplasmatota archaeon | reverse complement strand
GAGCCGTCGGTACACCGCCGCGAGGGCGCGTCCAAGCGGCGTCTCCTCGAGGTACGCGAGCGGATCGACGAGCTGGTGGCTCGGGTGCAGTTTGAACGCGCGGATCCCTTTGGCGAGGACAGCGTCTACCGCAGCGCGTGCGGCCTCGGGGCCATCGACGCGGCCGGGGTGGACGCCGCCCATGGGGACGAGGCGGTCCGGCGCGGCCTTCGCGTACGCGACGACCCAGGCGTTCACGGACTCGTCCGTGCCCGTGACGTCCGGCGCGACGTAGTTCACGAGGACCGCGCGGTCGACGCCCTCCGCGTCGAGGAACGCGAGCAGCACGGCGGGGTCCTTCTGGCCGCGCGCGACGATCTCGTGCGCCTCGGGACGCATCGCGCCGAGGACGAGGTCGCGCACCGCGGGCCGGAAGCGGTCGATGGGCTGCACGTGCAGGTGCGCGTCGAAGACGGGCTGGCTGTCGATCATGTACGGAAGAACGCCAAGGAGGCCAAGAACGCCAAGGGTCCGAGGCCCGGAGGGTCGTGGGAGATTGGACCCGGTCAAGGGGCGCGCGCTGCCGCGGCGTCGGCTTCGATCGCGGCTGCCGCGTCCTCGGCGAGCCCGAGCTCGCGACGCAAGCGGTCGAGGGCCGCCCGCTCCTTCGGCGTGACCGTCCCATCGGAGACGATCTCCTCCGCGGCGGCGCGATAGACGTGCAACTTCCGGTACGCCATGTATTCAGGGGAGGCAGAGACGCCCGGAAGGACGGCGTCTGCGACCCGACCGGCGAGCCGCTGCAACGGATGGAGCGCGAGGAGGAGGGCCGCCGCAGCCACCCCTCCCGCGACGAGGCCGAGCCGTGCGTCCAGCCAGTTCTCGGCGACCTCAGCGACGACGATGAAGGCTACGAGGAAGGCCGCGCCGATCGTGCTGCGCTTGATGCCGACCTTGACCTTGATCTCGATGTCGAGAAGGCGAGCGCGCAGCGCACCCCAGACCATGAGCGCGACGAACACGAGCGTCGCGGCCTCGATGAGGAACGACGCGACGGGCTCTCCCGGGCCGAGGAACGCGTCCCACGGGAAGAAGAGGCCCATGAAGTACATGCCGTCGCGAGCCCCGAACGCGATCAAGTACGCGGTCGCGCGTTCTCGCGCGGGCGAGGCGGCGGGAACGCGGCGTCGGGCGCTCCAGGCGGCGGCGAATCCGTACGCGACCGCGAGCACGAACAGGGGGTACTTCGCTCCGTCGACCACGTCCCGCGCCGGTGCGCCAGGTGGAAGCGCCAGATAGACGAGGACCGCGCCCGCGCCGACCGCCGCCGCGGCGAGGCGACCCCGCGGGCCACGCAGCGGCCTCGCGAGCGGCGTCTCGAGCGTGCTGACGAACAGGAAGTACAGCACCGTCGCCGCGAGGACGCTCACGGTGTGGACCGCACCGATGCCTGGCTCATACCTCGGATCGCCCATCCAAGGGAGGATGGCGACGTGCATCGCACCGTCGAAGAAGAGGAGCGGCGCGAGCAGCCGGTTCGCGGTGCGGTCGGGACCGGCGAGGTAGACGACCCAGCCCATCGCGGCTCCGGCGAGGATATCGAGTGCGCCGAGGACGGCGAACAAGCTCCAGGGCACGCCCGCGCGACTCCCCTCAATGTATATAGAACTCCCACGCCTTGCGCGCGCCCATGGTCCGTGCCGCCCGCCGCGAGTACGACCCGCCTCGCATCGAGGCGGAGATCCGCGCGCTCTGGGAGAAGGAAGGCACGTACCGCGAGGCGCGCCGGCGGCGCGCGGGCGGGCCGAAGTGGTACTTCATCGACGGGCCTCCTTACGCGACGGGGCACATCCACCTCGGGACCGCCTGGAACAAGACGCTCAAGGACGCGGTCGTCCGCTACAAGTCGATGCGGGGCTTCCGCGTCCGCGACCAGGCCGGCTTCGACATGCACGGCCTCCCCATCGAGGTCAAGGTCGAGAAGGACATCGGGATCCGCTCGAAGAAGGAGATCGAGGAGCGCGGCGTCGCGGACTTCGTCGCGCGCTGCCGCAAGTTCGCGCTCGACCACGTCGCGATCATGACGGGCGAGTTCCAGGAGCTCGGCGTGTGGCTCGATTGGGAGCGGCCGTATCTCACCATCGCGAACGAGTACATGGAGGGCGCGTGGTGGGCGCTCGCCAAGGCGCACGAGCGCAGCCTCCTCTACGAGGCCGAGCGCGTGCTCACGTGGTGCTGGCGGTGCGAGACGGCCCTCGCCGCGGCGGAGATCGAGTACGAGGACCGCAAGGACCCGTCGGTGTTCGTCCGCTTTCCCCTCGTGGGGAAACCGGATGAAAGTCTCGTCATCTGGACGACGACACCGTGGACGCTTCCCGCGAACGTCGCTGTGGCAGCGAACCCCGACCTCGAATACGCGCGCGTCAAGGTCGTGCGAGAAGGGAAGACCGAGGTCCTCGTACTCCTCGCGGACCAGGCCGAGAACGTCGCGCGGCTCGGACGGTTCCAGTCGTTCGAGGTCCTGGAGCGGATGCGAGGCGCGCACCTCGAAGGATGGCGGTACGCGCACCCGTTCCGCGACGAGGTACCGCGGCATCGAGAGCCCCGAGGCAAGGAGCAGACGATCCTCCTCGGCGCGCACGTCGCGGGCGACCGCACGGGGCTCGTGCACACCGCGACCGGCCACGGCGCGGAGGACTTCGACGTCGGCGTGAAGTACCAGATACCGCCGTTCAGCCCGGTCGGCGAGGACGGCCGGTACACGAAGGAAGCCGGCAGCCTCGCCGGGCTGCGCGTGAAGGGCGCCGAGAGCGACGCGGAGGACGCCGACAAGAGGGTCCTCGCGCTCCTGCGGGAGAAAGGCCTCCTCGTCCACGCCAAGGACGAGACGCACTCCTACGGCCACTGCTGGCGCTGCAAGAATCCGATCATCTACCGCGCGACCCGTCAGTGGTTCGTCGAGATCGCCCGGATCAAGGAGCGCATGCTCGCCGAGACCGAGCGCGTGCGCTGGACGCCCGAGTGGGCCGGCAGCGCGCGGCAGGCGGACTGGGTGCGGCAGGCGCGCGACTGGTGCATCAGCCGGCAGCGGTATTGGGGCATCCCGCTCCCGGTGTGGAAGTGCCTCGACGGCTGCGTGCGCGTCGTCGGCTCGCGCGCGGACCTCGACGCGGCCGC
>DATDQL010000272.1:0-6076 GCA_035292305.1 Thermoplasmatota archaeon | reverse complement strand
TGGTGTGGTGCGAGACGAACTCCCTCGCCGGTCTCCAGACGACGAGCGTGCTCATCGGCACCGTCGAGTATCCCGCGGACACGCAGGTCGCGCCGTCGCCGGGGAACGTCGCGGATTGCGCGTAGCCGGCTGCTGCGTGGCTCGAAATCGTCGGACCCTGCCGACCCAGGCGTTCGAGCCAAGCGCTCTGATCCTCCGCCACCTCCGTTTCCTCCGTTCTTTCTTGGCGGGCGGCTTCGGAGCGTGGCGCGGCGAACGGGAGGCACCGTCGACGCGGCGTCGGTAGCCCCCCGCCAGATCAAGACGGAGGGTACGGAGGACCGGGAGGAACGGAGTCTCGGAGGAGTTGGCTCGATCCTCAACGCCCGAAGTCGAACTCGAGGCCTAGCGCGGTCACGAGCTCCTTGTAGCGGTTGCGGATCGTCACTTCCGTCACCCCCGACGCCTCGCTCACGTCCTTCTGCGTGCGCGGCGAGCCCGTGAGCACGCTCGCGATGTAGATGGCGCCCGCTGCGATGCTCTTCGGATCCTTCCCGGACACGATCTCGGCCTCGTTCGCGCGACGGACGAGGTCGAGCGCCGCGGCCTCGACCTCGTTCCCGAGGCGCAGGCGGCTCGCGAAGCGCGGGATGAAGCTCGCAGGGGAGACTGGCGCGAGCGTGAGACCGAGCGCCTGCGCGACGACCTTGTACACGCGTCCGATCTCGCGCTTCTTCGCTTTGCTCACGGCCGCCATCTCTTCGAGGCTGCGCGGCACGCCCTGGTCTCGCATCGCGGCGTACAGGCTCGCGGCGGCGACACTGTCGATGCTCCGTCCACGGATGAGGTCCTTCGCGGCGGCGGAACGGTAGACGAGGCTGGCCTGCTCCATGACGCTCTTCGGGACGTCGAGGGAGGTGCCCATGCGCTTGATCTCGGAAAGCGCGTGCGCGAGGTTGCGCTCGGCACCGCGCTTGAACCGGCTGCGGCGGTCCCACTTCTGGAGACGGCGCATCCGCGTCAGGTCCGTGCCGCGGATGGACTTCCCGTGGGCGTCGGTGCGGCCCCACATCACGGTGCCCAGCCCAAGGTCGTGCTGCATGACGCTGAGCGGCGCGCCCGTGCGCTCCTTGCTCGATCGCTGTTCGGCGGTGAACGCGCGCCAGTCTGGTCCGGTGTCGACCAGCCGGTCCTCGAGGACGATGCCGCAGGCCGAGCAGTGCACCTCGCCGCGGCTGAAGTCCTGGACGATGCGCTGCGAGCCGCACTCGGGACATCGGTCGGCGTTCTCGGCGCGTTGCGGGAAAGGCGGGGCTACGTCGGGTCGGACCATTGCAGGTTACCTTGGGTAACCCTCTTTCGGCTCGCCTTTCCTCAAATACGTTGGGGCCCGCTCGCCGATGCCGCGTCGCCCCCGCAACGCTTCGCGCACCACTCGGAACCTTGAAGGGGCGGTTCCGCGCTCCGAGCGCGTCCTATGGCGGAACGGATGACCGCGCGCCGGTTCTGGCTCAACGTGCCTCGAGGCTTCCTATGGGGCGTCCTCGCGGTCGTCCTGCTCTACTTCGTCTGGCTCGTGCTCATCGCGGGGCGCATCGTGGTCATCCGGCGACGGACGCAGTTCATCGACCCGGTGGTGTGGGTCTGGGTCGGTCTCGGCGTGTTCGGCCTCGCCCTCCTCCTCGGGATCTTGTCCATCATCCCCTCGCGCGGTCGCGGCGCGGCGGGGCCGCGTGACGAGCAGCCCTTGGAGGCCATCCCCGCGGCGGCCTCCGGTTACGAGGCCCCACCGCCCATGGCGTCCTCGGCCTCGCACCGCGTCCGCGGGGACGTCGAGCTACGCGTCGCCAACGAGGACTACAAGGGCAAGCGCGTGCTCGAACTCAGCACCCCGCCGAAGTCCGTCAATCGCGGCGCCGTGTACGCGAAGGCGTACGTGCCCGTCGACGAGGCGTACGTGCTGCGCATCGAGGACCTCGTCGCGGAGCGCCGCGACGTCGCCGGGTGATCCGGGGCCGAGCGACGCGCGCCTATGCGTGCAACGGGACCGCCGTGAGGGCGAGTTCCGCGTCCATCGCCGCGACGAACCCCTGCCACATGCGGTCGATGTCCCGGCGGATCCACGGCCGTGCGATCAGGTACCTCACCCGGTGGCGCACCTTCGGAAGGACGAACGCGTAGTCCACGAGGAGCCACGAGCCTCCGCCCCCCGCCGCCTCCACGCGGTAGTGGTTCTCGAATACGATCCGCCCCTTGCGGTCGCGGAACCGCGCGCGCCACCGGTCGGGCGGGTAGAGGTCGACCTCCGCCGTGCCCGGCAGGCCGCGGCCGAGCACGTCGAGGTCCGCTTCGAGGACGACGCGCGACGGCTCCCGCGACGCGACGGTCCTGCGCACGACGATCACATGACCGGCGCGCTCCGCGTCGCGGTCGTCGTAGTCCGTGAGCCACGCAAACGCGACGTCGGGCGCGTGCGCGAGACGCCGGCGGTACAGCAGGTGGCCGCGGGCGGCCTCGGGCACCTCCGCTCGTGGCATGGCTGTTCCGACGGCGTGCGCGTGGAAGAAGCCTCCGGCTACGCGCGAGGCGCGAGCGAGGGGAGGCCGAGGACCTCCGCGGCGAGCCGGAACGCCTCCGCGCACCCCGCGCCGTCGGCGGCCGCGCGTTCGAGGACTTCGAGCGCGCGGGGCGTGTCGAAGTCGTCGTCGAGGGCGGCCTTCAGGTCCGTCACGAGCGCATCCGTCGAAGCCTTCGACGGAGGTGCGGAGCGGACCCGCGCCGCGCCGGTGCGCAGTCGAGCGAGGCGTTGCTCCGCGACCCGGAGCGCCCCCGGCTCGTACGCGAGCATGTCACGGTACCGCGCAGAAAGGTACCAGAGGCGCAAGGCCTCAGGCTCGTGGTGCTCGAGCAGGTCCGCGACGTACACGAAGTTCCCCTTGGACTTCGACATCTTGCGCGCGCCGACGGTGACGAACCCGTTGTGCACGAAGTGGCGGCAGTACTCGCGCCCCGACCACGCCTCCGCGATCACGCGCTCGGACTCGTGGTGCGGGAACACGAGGTCGAGGCCGCCGCCATGAAGGTCGAACGGGAGGTCGAAGTGCGCGGCGGCCATCGCGGCGCACTCGACATGCCACCCGGGGCGTCCGTGCCCCCACCGCGAAGGCCACGTGACCCCCCAGTCGTTGCGGCTCTTCCACAACGCGAAATCCGTCGCCTGCCGACGCTCGCCCGTCTCCTCGGCGCCGCTCGCGCTGATCTCCGCGAGCGTGCTCCCGACGAGCGCGCCGAAGTCCGGCACCTTCGACGTGTCGAAGTAGACGTTGCACTCGGCGACGATGCACTCGATGTCGTACGCGACGTCGCGCGCGACGAGATCCTCGACGACCGCGAGGATCTCCGGCACGTACTCGGTGACGCGAGGGTACGAATCCGCGCGCCGCACGAGGAGTCGGTCCATGTCATCAAGGAACAGCCCGATCTGCCGCTCGGCGTGCGCGAGCGGCGAGCGGCCCTCCTCCGCGGCGCGGCGCGCGATGCTCTCCTCGATGTCCGTGAAGTTCTGCACGTGCAGGACGCGCGTGCCGGAGGCCTCCACATGGCGCTTGAGCGCGTCGTAGAACACGTAGCTGCGGCCGTGCCCTACGTGGCTGCGGTCGTACACCGTCGGCCCACAGACGTACATGCGGAGCAGCCCGGGCTGGACTGGCTCGATCCGCTCGATCCCGCGCGTCCTCGTGTCCCGCAGCCGGAGCGCGAGCGGCTCTGCGTACCGAGCGGGCATCATCCCTTCTCAAGCCCCCCGACGGCGGCGATCGAGCTCCAGCGCGTCGGGGGCGCCGGGCCCGCGTGCATGAACGGCGCCTCGAACCGGCGCTCGAACCCGAGCGAAGCGAGATGCGACAGCACCGGCGCGTTCGACGCCGGGACGGCGAGGTCGACGGGCTCCGCGCCGAGCGCCCCGAACGCTGCGTCGAGGAGCGTCCGCGCGTCGTCCGGCGCGTCCGCGACCACCGGGCCGACCTCCGAGCCTGACCACGCCGGCTTCGCGATCGCGTACCCGGCGACCGCGCCGCCGCGACGCAGGAGGAACGCGGCGTCGGGGTACGCGTGGAGGAGCTCCCGAAGGAGCGCGGCGCGGTCGAACCCTGCTCGCGGGCGGTCGAAGGCCGCGACCTCCGCGAGGTCCTCCTCCGTCATCCGCGGCACGTCCGCGCCGCGCGGGGGCGCCGCGAGCCCTCCCGTCGCGAGAGCGACGACGGAACCGTCGCGCGCGAGGCCGACGCGCGTGTAGAGGCGTACGGCCTTCGGCACGCTGTAGAGCGCGACCGTCGCGCTCCCGCGGCGTCGCGCGGCGTCGACCGCGGCGCGCGTGAGCCTCTCGCCGTGGCCGTGGCCGCGCGAGGCGGGGACGACGACGACGTTCCCGATCCACGAGAGGGTCGGATAGTGGACGAGCGTGAGGAGGCCGCGGAGATCTCCGCCCTCGTCGAGGACGAAACAGGCGCCGAGCCGCAGGAGGCGTCCGAACTCGCTCTCGTCGAACGGCCACCCCTCCGCTCGCGTCAGCTCGAGAGCGTCCCCGACTTCGCCGGGGCGGAGCTCACGGACGAGCAGCGCCGCTTCCCTCCTTCGGGGCCACGTCGTACTCCCTCAGCGCCTGGGACTCGTCGCAATCGTGCAGCCCGAACGTCACGAATCTCGCGTCGCCGCGGACGTTCTTGAGCTGGCACGGGCCGTACTCGTCATCTTCTGCGCCGTACCAGTAGCGGCAATCCTTGCACTTCAGCTCGGTGCGGCGCTCGTCGTCCATGCCTGCGGGAGGCGGGAAGCGACCCGCCCGGAAAAGGCCTCGGTCACCCGGCGGCGAGTCACGCGCCGGCCGGCGGCTCGGCGGGCGGCGCCTCGGCGGCAGCCTGCTCCTCGGCGGGCTTCTCGTCCTTGGCCTTCTCTTCGGCAGGGGCGCCTTCCGTGGCGGGAGCCTCGCCCTCGTCGCGGCGCGGCGTGCGCGGGCCGCGGCCGCGCGGGCCGCGCGCCGGGCGGGGTTCGCGCGGGCGCGGTGCCTGGTCCAACGGCGCCGGGAGGTCCTCCGGCTTCTTGTCGAGCTCGAGTGCGACGCCGGGGAAGTCGCGCGTGAGCACCTGAGCGGCCCCGGTCGCGCGGTCGCGCGGGAGGGTGCCGTAGCGGATCACGAGCCGCTCGAGCGCCTCCAAGGCCTCGAGCGTCTCTCTCGGCACGTTCGCAGTCTCGCCGGAAACCATGTTGATGCGCGCAGGCCGCTCGCGGTATTAGAAGGTTGGCCCGAACCGCATCGCGGCGGCGTTCAGGACCACGGTCGCTTCGTCGCGCAGTCTGTGGAGCACGCTGCGGGTCCGCGCGTCGCCGTCGAGCTCGAACGAACTGAAAACCGCCTCTCCTTCCGGGCTCAACGAGGATGCATCTGGGGTGCCGGCGTCGAGCGCGACGACCTCGTACATCGCGCGGGCGAAGAGCGGGCGCGTCTGGCCGCCGAGGTCCGTCGACACGAGGATCCGCGCGCCGTGCTCGAGCCCCGTGTTGGTCCGCAGGGCACGAGCGTTGACGCCCACCTGCCACGGGTAGAGATCAGGGGAGCAACCTCCGAACGGGGTCACGTAACGGGCGGGCATCGCTTCGATGGGCCACTGCATGGCGTGACAACGTCTGTCGCGGGGGGCTCATGCGACTTTCGGTCGAGGCCTCGGAGCGGAAGGGTACCGAGAAGAGTGGGTCCCCCGGCGGCCGTGCGGCGGCCCTCTTCGTCCTCGCTCGTCCCTCGCTCGGACAATGTCCCCCGGCGGCCGTGCGGCGGCCGCCGGGGGGAGCCGGATCCGTCCGGCCATGAGCAGAGCGGTGGTCGTGCTCTTCCGCCGCTCGAGACGGCCTCGGCGCCGGGCGGCATGAGCCGCCAGGTTTCGTCCACCTCCCCCGGAAGGTCTCATCACCCCCGCGACCCTCGTATCTCCGGTCCATCCCACCCGACCGGCCGAAGTCCGATACGGCCGGCGGCCGGGCCAACCCGGGTCGGCCCGGACGCGGCGTGCATCCCGCGTCCGGGCCCTTGCTTTTCCCACCGCCC
>DATDQL010000271.1:0-7809 GCA_035292305.1 Thermoplasmatota archaeon | reverse complement strand
ACGTACACGCCGGGCTCGACCGTGAGCACCATCCCCTCCTCCAGGGTCAGGTCGTAGCGGGAGTTCATCGCACCCCCGTCGTGGACGACGAGCCCGAGGCCGTGGCCGGTTCCGTGGATGAAGCGACCCTTCCACCGCGTCGCGTCTATGACCTTCGCCGCGGCCGCGTGCACGTCCACGCCCTTCGCGCCGGGCCGCATCACGGCGATGGCGGCCTCCTGCGCGCGGAGCACCGTGTCGTACATGTCGCGCAGCTCGGACCCGGCGCCGCCGAAGCCGAACGTGCGCGTGATGTCGCTGCAGTAGTGGTCGACGACGCACCCGAAATCCGTGAGCGCGAGCTGGCCGCGACCGAGCGGCGCGGGGCCGCTCGCGTAGTGCGGCTCCGCGGCGTTCGGCCCGAAGGCGACGATGGTCGTGAACGAAGGACCGGTCGCGCCGAGGCGCTGCATCCGGTGGTTGATCTCGGCGGCGAGCTCGTACTCCTTGATGCCGGCGGCGAGGAGGGACGGGACCTCGTCCGCGACGCGCGAGGCGATGTCGGCCGCGCGCTGCATGCGCGCGAGCTCCGTCGCGTCCTTCACGAGCCGCGTGCGGAGAAGCCCCTGCGACACGTCCACGAGGGCCGCGGCGCCCGCGACCTTCCGGACCGTCTCGAGCTCGCTCCACACGACCTCCGCGCCGTTGAAGCCGATCTTCCGCGCGCCGGCGAGGCGCTTGCCGAGCCACGCGTCCCGCTCGTCGGGTTGCGTGTACACCGTGACCTCGGCCTCGGGAGCCTTGCGGCCAAGGCCCTCCTCCAGCGGCGAAGTAAGCACCTCGACGCGGCCGTCGCGCGTGAGCACCGCGTAGCTGCGCTCGAAGAGCCCGCCCCCGACGAGGTCCGTCGCGTAGAAGAACGTGAGGTCGAGGTGCGGGTCCACGGCGTTCGCGAGGACGACGGCCTCGACGTCCTGCGGGACGTTCTGGAAGATGCGGAGGACGCGGGAACGCATGAGGCGCGGCACGCTCGACGAGCGGATGAAGCCTGCGGCGCCGCGTCGACGGATAACCACCAAGACACCAAGGCCCCACGGGATCGAGGCCGTCCCGCATCCGGGAAGGCCCTCGAAAGTCTTGGTGCCTTGGTGTCTTGGTGGTTGAGATCGCCTGGCCTGCCGCGACCGGGCTTCGATCTTCAAGGCTCGAAATCGACCTGCTCCGTCACGTCCCGCCAATCGAACGGCCGCTCGTACGTCGAGAACCAGCTCCGGTCCTCCAGGCGGCCGAGCGAGGTGCCGAACTCGGCGTCGAGGACGACGCGGAGCACGTTGACCGGGGTCATGGTCTCGTAGAGCAGGCTGCGATCCGCCTCGGGCGGGAGGTGCACGGCCTCGAAGTTCCGCAGGCGTTCCATCAGGAACTCGGGGCTCGGGTCGCTCCAGTCCGCGAGCGTCACCTCGAGAGAATCCGGGCCGTGGTCCGACATGAAGACGATCACGGGCGGCCGCGCCTCGCGCGCGAGGATGCCGTCGACGAGGCCGAGGACGCGCGTGTTCGTGTACTGGAGCTGGGCGACGTACATCTCCTGCTTCCGGCCCTGCTCCGCCGGGGACTGGATGAGCCCGTCCGCCACGGGGTCGCCGGGGTCGACGATGCCGCCGTCCGCGTCGAAGAGGTACGGTGGGTGCGGCGCGAGGATGTGCGCGAACACGAAGAACGGGCCTTCGGTGCCGGGCATCTCCTCGAGGAGCTCGAGCTGGCAGAGCGTCCGTTCGCGGTCCTGCGAGGCGATGATGTCGGGGGCGAAGAGCATGATCGGCGTCGTCGTGACGAGCGCGCGCTGGAACTCCGTGAGGCGGCCGCATTCTACCGTCCAGTCGGCCTCGACCTCGTACGTCGTGGGGCCGAACCCGGAGTTGAAGTGGACGTACCGGTAGCCGTGCTCGCGGAAGAACCGGGCGAGGTCGCTCCTCCGGACCATCTCGTGCGCGACCGTGCGGTCCGTCGAGTCGGGCGGCAGGCCCTCGAGGTAGCGCAGGTTCAGCATGGACGGGAGCGAGAGCGTCGTCATCGCGTAGTTGGAGCGGCTCTCCGGGACGACGTAGAACCCGCGCGCGCGGAGGGCGTCGAGGAACTCTCTGTTGTCGTAGCCGTAGACGTCGAGGAGCGTTTCTTCGTGCGCGTAGCCGTCGAGCATGACGAAGTACACGTTCGGCGGCTCCGCGGCGCCCGCGCCCGCGATGCTCGCCGAGGCTTCCGGGGCGGTCCACGTCCGGTCGCCGACCTCGTAGGCGACGATCTGGGCGGCGGGCATGGCGACGAGGAAGAGCGCCACGACGTTGAGCGCTCGCGTGACCTTGACCGGCCGCTTGCGTAGCACCCACGCGACGACGAGCGCGGCGAGGAAGGCCGCCCCCCACACCGGGTCGACGTACCGGTCGGAGAGCCACGGGTGCTCGATGCGCGCCCGCGCGACGGCGAGGACGACGTGGCCGTAGGAGAAGAACAGCGCCGCCGCGATCGAGGCGACGATCGCGCCCCGCCGCGCGCCGAAGGGGAGCGCGAACAGCGCCCAAGCGAGGAGGGTGCCGGCGAGGGCGAGACCCGCGGGCTCAGGCAGCTCGGTGAGGAAGAGCTCGCTCTCGTTGAACGCGAAGAGGGCGAGGAGCGGGTAGAGCGCGACGAGGGCCGGGTGCCACGGCGCGTCGAGGACGCGGAGCCACGCGTCACGGCGCGACGACATCCGTCACCTCGTCGAGGTCCCACGGCCGCTCGTAGCTCGCGAACCAGCTCCGCCCCGGAAGTGGCGGGAGGTCCGCGCCGTGCACGCGCGAGAGGACGACGCGGAGCGAGTCGACGTTCGTCGCGTCGTCGGCGAGGACGTCGCCATCGGCGCCCGGGAGTCGGACGGCGAGCAGGTTCCGGAACCGCTCGCGGAGGAACCGTGCATCGGGGTCGCTCCAGTTCCCGCCCTGCCCCGGACCGTGGTCCGACAGGAGGACGACGACCGCGTCGGGATCCTGAGCCACGATCCCGTCCACAGCGTCGAGCACCTTCCCGTTCACGAACCGCAACTGCCCGAGGTAGGCCGCCTTCGCTGCGGCGAGACGGTCGCCCGCGAGCCCCGGGCCCTCCCCCGCGTCGGGCACCGCCTGCGCGAGGGGCGCCCCGTCGGCCGCGAACACGTACGGAGGGTGCGGCGTCACGAGGTGCGCCACGACGAAGAGAGGACCGTCGGCCCGCGGCATGCGCGCGAGGGCGTCGAACTGGCAGAGGACGCGGTCGCGGGTCTCGCCCGCGAAGCCACCGTCGACGAGGAGGAGCGGCGTGGTCGCGAGGAGCGCACGCTGGTATTCTGTAGTGCGCCCGCAGTCGACGAGCCAGTCGGCGTCCACGTGCTGCGTCGGACCCCATCCGGAACGGAAGTACACGACGTGGTAGCCGCGTTCCCGAAGGAAGCGCGCCGCGTCGTTCTCCTTGATCATCATGTACGCGTCCTGCGCCTCCGCGCCCTCCTCGAGGTCGAGGTAGCGGTAGTTCAGCGTGGAGGCGAGCGACAGGAACGTGAGCGCGTAGTTCGAACGGCTCTGCCGCGCCACGTCGAAGCCGCGCGACTCCAGTCCGCGGAGGAACGGCTCGTTGTCGAAGCCGTACGACCCCGCGAGCGTCGCGCCGCCCGCGTACCCGTCGAGGACGACGACGTAGATGTCCGGCCGCGGCGAGGTCGCGGCGACCACGCCGCCGTCGGTCGCCGCGGCGCTCCAGGCGTCCCCGTGCGTGAGCTCGTGCGCGCCGACCGAGGCGAGCGGCGCGAGGACAAGGAAGGCCGCCGCCAGCGTGAGGGGACGGTGGAGGCGCCGCACGTCGCCGCGCGTCCGGAGCACGAAGAACGCGACGACGAGGTACAGTTGGAGCCACAGGAGGTTGAAGAGGTCGTGCCGCAGGAAAGGCGAGCCGACGTCGAGGGACATCGCGGCGTGCCGCGCGTGCCCGAACGTGAAGAGCGCGAGCACGGCGGCCGAGGCGAGGACCGCCCCCCTGTCCACCCCGCCGGCGAGCGACCCGAGGAGCACCCACGCGCACACGGCAAGAGCGAGGGAGACCGCGACCGGGACGACGACCTCGTCCGCGAAGACCTCGGATCGGTTCGCCGACCAGAGCGCGAGCGCCGGGAACGCCGCGAAGAGGAACGGGTGGAGCGGGACGCGGCGCACGGGCTCACTCCCGACGCTCGCAGAGGTACAGGACTCGCGTCGAGCCGCGGAGCGGGACGCGTCGGCGGACGTCGAAGCGTTCCGCGAGCGCGGCCTCGAACGCGACCGCCGTGTAGTCGGGGAAGACGTCGCGTCGGGAGGCGAGCATGCGCGCGACCTGGGGGTCCTCCTTCGGGACCCACTCGACGACGACGCCGCGGCCGCAACGGGCGAGGAAGTCGGCGACGCGCGGCAGCGGGACGTTGTTCCCGATCGCGAGGTGGTGGACGAGGGCGAGCGCGAACGCGCAGTCGGCTGGACCGCGCGCGAGGAACGACGCGCGCTCCTCGCCCGCCCATCCCTGGTCGGGGCTCGGGTTCGCGAGGTCCACGAGGAGCGGGAGAACGCGGCGTTCGTCGTCGCGCTGGCAGCTCCTCCAGTTCCGCTCGACAGCCGCGGGGTCCATGTCGGGGGCGACGACGAGCGCGCCTCGCTCGGCCGCGAGGCGGCTGTACCACCCGGCGTTCGCTCCGAGGTCCCACACGCTCGCCGGCCGGACCTCGTCGAGGAACGCCGCGACCGTCTCGCGTTTGTGCGCCTCTCCGACCTCGTCGTAGGACGTGCGCGTGCCGTAGTCCGCCCACGTCGTCCCTTCGGGCTCCCATCGAAGCGCGCGGACTGCGCCGGTGAGGCTGTCGAGGAGCCCGAGGCGCGCGTTGCGCGAGACGCGACCGGTCGCGCGGCGCGCGGAGCCTTCGTGCCTCGCCTGGTGCCGCGCATGTGCGACGAGGTGGAGGGCGAGCGCGGGACGCCACCGGGCGCGCCGGGGGAGGAGGCGCGCAGCGAGGTCGAGCGGGACGCCGTCGAGGTGGACGCGCAGGAGCTGGCCCATGCGCGCGTCGACGTAGGACATGAGCGCGAGCGGGGCGAGGAAGTGCTGGCAGAACTGGCGGTACGCGACCCACGGCTCGCCTTCGCGGAGGATGTCGAACGATGTCGTGTCGACGAGCGTGGGGCGGCCGTCGAGGAACTGGACGTTGTACGCGCTCGCGTCCTTGAGCGTCATGCCGCGGTCGAGCGCGAGACGTTGCACCTCGAGCGTCGCGAGCGCGGCGGCCTGGAGCATGCCGAAGGACCACTCGTAGGGCCACGAGAGGAACGGGACGAGCCGAGGACGCAGGACGCGGTGCGGGGGGTTCGGCCCGGCGCCTTGCGCGTCCGCGTCCTCCTCGTGCGGGACGAGGAGGCCGCGCTCGACGAGAACGCGGTAGAGGCCGCTCCCCATCAAGCGGTCGTAGTCGGCCGCGCCCTCGGCCGTGACCTCGCGGAAGAGCGTGCCGTCGCGGACGAAGACGAATCCTGCGGGGTCGCGGAAGCTCGCGGGATGGCGGGCCGCGTGGGCATGCGCGGAGGCCGCGGACGCCGCCATGCTCACCCTCGGGTCGGGGTGAAGGCGCGGACGCACGCGGCCTTGATGCGCTTCCAGTACGCCTTGATCGCGAACGCGGCGCCGAGGAAGGCGCCTGCCGCGACCTGGAGAAGGTAGCTTCCGGTCCCGGGATCGACGTAACCGAGCGCGAACGTCTGGGGTCCCCCTTGCGGGCACCTTGGCGGGAGAAGGCCATAAGGTCCCCGGGACCGCCGAACGGCCGGAAGGGGAGTTTCGGAAAGGTGGCCACGGACGTTCAGGACCCCGGCGCGCACCGCCTCATGACAGGTCACGGCGGCGCGTCGCCCATGGAGCGCAGGAGGGCCTTCCCCTCGGGCGACTGGAGCTGGACCTTGAAGTTCTCCATGACCTCGACGACCATCTCCTGGACCAGCTTGTTGATCTCGGGGCCTGTGAGCGTCGTCACGACGGCGTCGACGACGGCCTTCTCGACGTCGTTCACGATGCGGTCCACGAGCGGTTGCGTGATCACGCTCTCGGGGATCTTGTTCTTCCGGAGCGCCTCGAGCACGGCCGCGTGGATCTCCGGCCGCTTCGCGTCGAGCGACTTGCCCGCCGCCTCCAGGAACTTCATCCGGACGACGATCTCCTGCGTGACGCTGATGCCGGCGACCATGATCGGCGTCGTGAGCTCCGCCACGATGATGCGCCGATACTTGTCGAAGAGGCGCTTCGTGACCTGCTCGCCGAGCGTCATGTTCGTCGCGCGGAGGAACCGGGAGAACGCCTGCACGATCCGCACGACGCGGACGAAGCGGAACAGACGGAGCAGCCCGCCGGAGGCAGCCGCGCCACCGACGAGTCGCACCTGCTCGTTGAAGACCGCGCCGAAGGGGATGCCGCCGGATCTCGCCTCGAACCACACGAACGCGATCATGGGGACGAGACCCACGATGTCGAACCAGGAGTCCCGGAGGATCCGCCCAGGGGCCTTGCCACGGTTCTCCAGGACGAAGTCGCCGAGGAAGACGAGCGTGATGACGAGGTCCGCCACGATGACCTCGCGGAAGATGCCCCAGTCGTAGAGGCGCGCCCGCGCGAAGATGTCGAGGAAGACGAGGGTGACGCTGACGAGCGCCAGGAGGATCATGACGCCGTCGACGAGCCGGAACTTCGGCGCTTCGAGGGTCTGGGCCGCCGGTGAGACCGCCGTCTTCGGGCTCGCCATGTCTCACTTCTTGAAGTAGGCGGCGTTCTTCGCCGTGAACTCCTCCTGGCCCGCGGGCAGGGAGTCGTCCGGGAAGATCGCTTCGACCGGGCACACGGCTTCGCATGCGCCGCAGTCGATGCACTCCTCGGGGTTGATGAAGAGCATGTCGACGTTCGCGAAGTCGGGCTCGTCCTTCGTCGGGTGGATGCAGTCGACAGGACAGACGTCCACGCACTCCCCCGACTTCACGCCGATGCACGGCTGAACGATGACGCGCGTCACTGGCTTCGCCCGACCCCGGACAACGGGAGGTCCGGCTTGAGCGTTTCGACCGAAAGACCGTTAGGCAGGACCGAGCCGGTACCGTTTCGTTCCCGGAAGGCCTCGCCCCGCCGTGCACCCAAGCCCGCGGTTGCTGCTCGCCTTGGGAACGGTCGCCCTGGCGGCCGCCGGCGTCGCGCTCCCGCTTTCGCTCGCGGGGGTCTTCCCGTTCGCGCCGTTCGTGCTCGGCCTTCTCGCGGCATGGTGGGCGCTCACGAGCGGCGGCCTCCTCCTCTTCTACCTCCCGGCGTTCGCCAAGCGCGAGCCGCCCGTCGCCCTCGCCTGGGCGCTCCTCGCGGCGGCCATCCCGGCGGTCGCGTTCCCGCTCGCGGGGGCGGCTTGGGGGGCGCTCGCGTTCACGTGGGGCGCGCTCGGGCTCGTGACGTCGCTCGCGGGGCGGCGGATCGGCGAGCGCGTGCCGCTCCACCGCGGGATGCACCCGTACGCATCCGTGGACCGTGCGGCCGCCGCCGCGGCGGTGGCATCGTTCCTCGTCGCGGCCGCCGCGGGCGCCGGCCTCGCGGCGTTCGCGCTTGGCCCGAGCGCCCTGCCCCTGTCCGCCGCGCTCGTCCTCGGTCCGCCCGCGCTTCTCGGCGTCGCGGGGGTCGCGCACGTCCTTCCGCGAGCCGCGAAGGACCCTCGCCTCGCACGCGGGGCGAAGGTCGCGACGGCGCTCCTCCTCGCCGCGGCGATCGTCGCCGCGACGCCCGCGC
>DATDQL010000270.1:0-4083 GCA_035292305.1 Thermoplasmatota archaeon | reverse complement strand
AGGGGGAAGTCGGTCGTGGAGCCCGCGACGACGGAGGCGGGGCCGCCGATCGTGATGGACGCGAGCGGGCCGGCGAGGGCGCACAGGCTCGTCGAGCCCGTGATCCCGGCCTCGGTGTACGTGACGAGGACGCCGCAGCCCGCGGTCTCGGGAGCCGTGAAGTCCTTGGCGGGGACGGCGAGCGCGACCGCGTTGCCGTACTTGTCGAAGCCCGCGAGCGCGAAGGTCCCCGTGGTGCCGACCTCGAGCGAGGCAGGGCCGGAGACGGTGATGCTCGCGAGGGCGTCCGCGAGGACCGTGACGTCGAGCGTCCCCTCGAGGCCGCTCCCGGGTTCGGGGTACCGGACCGACGCGGGCCCGGCGGCCGTCGGAGCAATGAACTCGAAGCTCGACGGGTCGAGCGCGATGTCGTTGCCATGCGCGTCGCGGCCCGAGACCGAGTACGCCTTGGTCGTGCCCGCTACGATCGTCGTGTCGCCCGAGACGACCACCTCCGCGAGGTCGCCTGGAAGGACCGTCGCCGGGCCCTCCGCGGACGCGATGAAGGAGCCGTCGTCGCCGGCGACGCTCAAGGCGTCCGCGAAGACGCCCGCGAGGGTGCCGGCCGTGAAGAGGCCGTCCGCGTCGACCGAGCCGGCGTCGGCGTTTGTGATCTCGAACGCGAACGCGACGCCGCTCGCCTTCTCGTTCCCGAACGCGTCGAAGGCGCGCGCTGAGAGCGCGCAGGTCTCGGTGACGCGGGCCGAGCAGCCCACGAGTTCCACGCTCGCGAGGTCCGCGGGCGTGACCTCGAACGTACCGTCGAAGGGCACCGCGAGGTTCCCCGCGGCGTCCGCGAGCTGCAGCTTGTAGGCGTACAGGCCCGTCGTGGTCGGCGCCTCGAAACGGACCGTGAACTCGCCCGCGGCGACCTTGTCGAGGCCGAGGATGTTCAGCGTGTCCGAGGTCGCGAGGAGCGTGATCGTGTCGAGGTTCGTGTCGGATGCGTCGACGCCGAGCTCCTGCGCTGCGAGCTGGGCCGGGCGTGAGGAGGGCGTCGCGAGGACGAGCTCCGGCGCCGTGCGGTCCACGACGACGAGGCCATCGACCGTGAGAGAGCCGGCGTTCCCGGCGAGGTCGAGCGCGTAGATCGTCACGGACGCCGGGCCCTCCGAGACGATGTCGCCCGCGAGGACGCCGAACGAGACCGCGGCCGGGGGCTCGAATCCGGTCACGCTGCCGAGCGCGCCGCCGACGTCGACGTACGCGGCCTCGAGGCCGTGTTCGTCCACGATCTGCGCGAAGACGTCGAAGAAGGCGGAATCGACGTACATGACGCCGTCGATCGGCGTCGGCCCGACGCTGACGTCGGAGAACTCCGGCGCGAGGTCGTCGACCGTGAAGAAGGCCGCACCGTACCCGACGTTGCCGCCGTCGTCGACGGCGTAGATCGAGACGGTGTACGTCCCGTCCGCGACGATCCCGTCGGCGTCCGCTCCGTCCCACTCGAACTCCGCGGGGAAGGCCGCGAGGCCGCTCTCGGGGTACTCGAGCACGTCGGCGCCGTCCTCGTCCGTGATCACGAGGAAGTACCCGGTCGCCCCGGGCGCGGTGAACGTGAGCGTGGACGTGTCCTTCACGCCGACGCTCGCTGTCGGGGAGAAGAACGGGTTCGAGACCACGATGTCGAGAACCTCGGGGCCGACCGTGTCGATGTCCACGAACGTGGCGTCGCTGCCGCGGTTGCCCGCGGCGTCGGTCTGCACGAGACCGAAGCGCGACGTGCCGTCGGGGATCCCGATGGGGCCCCACGACCCGTCGTCGCCAGCGGTCACGCACGCGAAGTCGAACTCGTCGGCCGCGTCGACCGCGCAGACCTCGGCGCCGGGCTCGGCGCTGCCCGCGACGCCGGAGACGGAGTCGTCCGCCGGGGGCGCGTTGTTCGCGAGGAGGATGGAGTCGAGCGAGATGGCCCCGGGCGCGACGAAGTCGAGGCCGAACGAGCCGACCTCGGTCTCGCCGGGGTTGCCAGCGAGGTCCGTGCCGGAGACGCGGATGCTCATCGAGTCCGCGGTACCCGCGACGACGGTGTAGTCGCACGTGAAGACGAGACCGCTGTCGTCCGCCACGGCTAGGGTGCCCGCGTCGCAGGTCTCCGGATCCGCGCGGTCGGAGCGCGCGATCAGGACCGTCGGGAGCCCGTCGAGGACCTCGGTCGAGGCGAACTCGAGCGTGACGACGCCGGCGCCGACCGTATCGCGGTCGGGGCCGCCCGTGAAGGTGGGGGCCGTGTCGTCGAGCTCGACGACGCGGATCTCGTCGTCGACGAGGCCGCCTGTGTCCTCGGCGTAGAGGTAGAGGACGTACGTGCCGTCGGGGACCGGGAGGCCCGCGTCGTCGAGGCCGTCCCACGAGTAGTCGCGGACGTCGCCGGGCGAGAGAAGGTCGACCTCGATCAAGGTCGCGACGAAGAAGTCGTCCGCGTCGTAGACCTCGACGATGAGATACGAGGGCTCGGACACCGCGAGCGTGCCGCCGACGGAATCCTTCACGCCGGGCGAGAGGGAGGGGCTGAAGAAGTCGAGGCCGTCCGTGGTCGTGGTGAGGACCGGCGCGCGGACGTCCAGGACCGTGATCTCAGCGGAGACGACGTCGACCTCGTCGGACGTCCCCGAAACGGTCGCGATATAGCCCGTCGGGTCGGCCGGGTCGGGGCGGTACGTCGTCGCGAAGAAACCCTGGTCGTCCGTGACGAGGTCCGTGTCGTCGAGCGAGCCGCTCGTGGCATCGAGCGTGACGGCGACGTCGGCGACGTCGACGTCGTTGCCGAACTCGTCGCGCAGCCAGCCCGTGATCGTCGTCGAGTCGTCGGCGTCGTTCGTGATCTCGTCCGGGTCCGCGACGATCTCGAGATAGGACGGTGGGCCCGCCAGGATCGGGATCTCGAAGGAGTCG
Source organism: Thermoplasmatota archaeon (assembly GCA_035292305.1). Classification (GTDB taxonomy): domain Archaea; phylum Thermoplasmatota; class SW-10-69-26; order JACQPN01; family JAJPHT01; genus DATDQL01. The sequence continues at coordinate 1,149 of DATDQL010000270.1, read as the reverse complement.
ACGAAGCCGGTGTCCGCGTCCGTGATCTCGACCGTGAGCGCGCCGACGCTCGTGGGGGCCGTCACGTCGAAGGACCCGTCCTCGTTCGTGACGACGCAAGGTGGCGCGAGGCAATCGCGGCTCACCGTGAAGGAGAGGTCTCCGAGGACGACGTCGTTGTCGAACTCGTCGAAGCCGGCCGCGGTGTACGTTCCGGTCTCGGCGACGACGAGCTCGGCCGGACCGTCGACGAGGATGCTCGCGAGGTCGGCCGCCACGACGGTCACGTCCAACGTCCCGGTCTTGCCGGCCTCGGAGTACGTCACTTGGTAGTCGTCGCGCGCTTCTATCTCAAGGAACGTCTGCGAGGTGACGGCAAGTGGGACGCCGTTGTCGTACTGGTCCTCGCCCGAGTGCGTGTACGTCTCCTCGACGCCGGCCACGACCGTCGTCGGTCCGTTGATGATGATCTCGTCGAGGACGTCCGGCAGGATCGTGATGGCCATCGTGCGCGTGATCGTCCCACCTTGGCCGGGTCGGGAGATCGAGACCGTCTCGTCGCCCGTAGGGGTCGTCCGCGCGGTGTACGACTCGGTGCCCGTCGCGCCGGGGAACGTGTACGGGTCGCCGAACTCGTCGATGCCTGTCAGCGTGTACTCAACGGTGGTGCCGGCGACGACGGAGTCGGGGCCGTCGATCGTGAAGTCCGCGAGGAGTTGGATGACCGTGAGTGTGGCCGCGTTGTACGGGTTGTCCGGGCCGGTCGAGTCGAGCGTGCCGCCCGTGGGGAGCAGCGCGGGAGTGAGGAACGTGATACCATTGACGGGGATGCTCACGGCGACGATGGTGTCGACGAGCGCGGAGGAGGGAACGCTTCCGTAGACCCGGAGCCGGATCGCATCGTCGGCGCGCAGGTCGTCGGGCTCGATCGCGAGCGTCGAGAACTCGAAGGATATCGGCGCCGCGCAGTCCGGCGTGCAGACGGCGGTCGCGCCTGCCTTGAGCTCGTTCGGGGCGAAGCGCCACTCCGTCCCGTCCCACCGCGAGATCGCGATGAGGTCCTCGGAGGCGATGCCGGCGAACTTGTACGTGATGCGGATCGAGGAGAACGCGTCGCTGAGCGCGCGGCCGCTGGGCGTGGCCGGGAGGTCGAACGTCACGCGGTCGAAG
>DATDQL010000269.1:0-2311 GCA_035292305.1 Thermoplasmatota archaeon | reverse complement strand
GAGCCGTGACGCCGAACGGTGAAGGAGGCGCGTCGCGGACAGCCGTTACGATCCGCACGGTCGCCTTTTTGACGCAGCCGCCCTTGTCGGCACGATGAGCGAGTTCCGCGTCGAGAAGGACACCCTGGGCGAGGTCCGCGTCCCTGCCGCCGCGGTCTACGGCGCGCAGACGCAGCGCGCGGTCGAGAACTTCCCCGTGAGCGGGCAGCCGATGCCGGCCGAGTTCGTCAAGGCGCTCGGACTCGTGAAGCTAGCCGCGGCGAAAGTGAACCGGAAGCTCGGTCGCCTCGACGGCAAGATGGCGGAGGCCATCGAGGCCGCGGCGCGCGACGTCGCGGACGGGCGCCTCCTCGACCAGTTCCCGATCGACGTGTTCCAGACCGGAAGCGGCACGTCCTCGAACATGAACGCGAACGAGGTCATCGCGCGCCGCGCCTCGGAAGCGCTCGGCCAGAAGGTGCACGCGAACGACCACGTGAACATGGGCCAGTCCTCGAACGACGTGATCCCGACCGCGATGCACGTCGCCGCGGTCCTCGCCATCGAGCAGCAGCTCCTGCCCGCCCTCGAGCGCCTCCACAGCGCGCTGAAGCGCAAGGCCGAGGAGTTCGACCCCGTCGTCAAGATCGGACGCACGCACCTCATGGATGCCGTCCCGATCCGGCTCGGCCAGGAGTTCTCCGGCTACGCACGCCAGGTCGAGCTCGGCATCGAGCGCGTCAAGGCGACGCTGCCCGGCCTGCGCGAGCTCGCGATCGGCGGCACCGCGGTCGGCACGGGGCTCAACGCGCCGAGCGAGTTCGGTCGCCTCGTCGCGGCCGAACTGACTACGCTCGGCGGAACGGAGTTCCGCGAGGCGGAGAACCACTTCGAGGCGCAGGGCGCGCAGGACGCGTACGCCTTCACCGCCGGAGCCCTCTCGACCGTCGCCGCGAGCCTCATGAAGATCGCGAACGACGTGCGCATCCTCGCCTCCGGCCCCGAGGCAGGGCTCGGCGAGCTCCGCCTCCCCGCGGTGCAGCCGGGCTCGAGCATCATGCCCGGCAAGGTCAACCCCGTCATCTGCGAGAGCGTCATCCAGGTCGGCGCGCAGGTGACCGGCAACGCGCAGGTCGTCCTCCTCGGCGCGCAATGGGGGCAGCTCGACCTCAACACGATGCTGCCCGTGATGACGCGCAACCTGCTCGAATCCGTGCGGCTCCTCGCGTCCGCGAGCCGCGTGTTCGTGGACAAGGCCGTGAACGGGCTCCAGGCGAACGACGCCCGATGCGAGGGGTACATCGAGCGCAGCATCTCCATGGCGACCGCGCTCAACCCCCTCATCGGGTACGAGAAGGCCGCGGCCATCGCGAAGGAGAGCCTCGCGACCGGCCGCACCGTGCGCGAGATCGCGTACGAGAAGAGCGGCCTCACGAAGAAGCAGGTCGACGAGGCGCTCGACCCGAGGAAGCAGACCGAGGCGGGCGGCGAGGGCGCGGCCGGCGGGTGAAGCTGCACTCGAAATTCCGTTGACGCCCGCCAGATCCACACGGAGGAACGGAGGACCGGAGGAACGGAGGGACTCGTTCCCTCATCGCGCGGCGCTCAACGGCTCCGATCCTCCGAGCCTCCGTTCCTCCAGGTGATCCTGGCGGGAGGCAACGGACCGGGCGGCGCGCGCGAAGCCACGCACCGGCGAGTGGGCGAGCACAAGAGGCCCGCGGGCGCGGGCCGCGGCCGTGGCGTTTCCCCGACAGCTGACCCCCTACCTGTCGCCCGGTGCGGCGACAGCTCACAGGTCAGCTGTCCACGGGTCGGCCCGATTGCCCGTTTTCGCGCCCCCTCCCCGCTTTCTTTTCGCCCGCGGTGACGGAACAGGGTACTTAGGGCGCGAGGGGTACCGGTCGCCGAGGCGTGGAGAATGGGCCACCTGAAGGTCGTCGTCGCGATCGTCGCGCTGAGTTTCGCGTTCCCGCTCGTGTCGGGGCACGACACGCCCGGCTGCACGGACGGCTACATCGACACGAACTCGGGCAACACGGTCACGTCGGACGTCGTCGAGGTCCCTGCTTTCGGCCTGACGGACGTCGAGCCAGCATTCTACGTGGCGCTGAACCGCGGCGACGCGGTGAACGCCATCGCGGTGTACGAGGAGGAGAACCTGGTCGTACGCCTGCAGACGTCCGCGCGCATGGAAGTCTTCGACGATCCGGATTGCGACCCCCACTTCCTCTACGACGCCGACAAGCGCATCTTCCCGACGGCCTGAACGGCCCGGCGTTGTCACGTCAGTGACATCCGGATCAGCGCGCGCTCTCGCGCGTTCGCCCGC
>DATDQL010000268.1:0-4037 GCA_035292305.1 Thermoplasmatota archaeon | reverse complement strand
CCTCGTCGTCGACGCGGAGAGCGACGACCGGACGCGCGAGATCGTGAAGGGGTACGCGCAGAAGTACGAGTTCGTTCGCCTCCTCGAACACGCGGGCCGGCGCGGCGAAGGTCGGAACTTCGGTGTCGGGAAAGCTCTCGGCGCGCTCGTCGCGTTCATCGACGGGGACTGCATCGCGAACCCGTTCTGGTTGCAGGAGGTCCGTCGTGGCCTCGTGCACCGCGACGTCGTCGCGGGGCGCACGATCCAGATCGGGTACTGGGCGTTCCAATCGCTCGACCGCGTCGAGCTCGACGTGCACGGGGTCGACGTGTCGTACCCGAGCTGCAACCTCGCGTACCGGCGCACGGCGTTCGAGAAGGCCGGCGGGTTCGACGACTGGTTCGTGACCGCGGAGGACATCGACCTGAACCTTCGTGCGGTCGAGCGCGGCGCGTCCCTCGGCTACCGCGAGGAGGCCATCGTCTACCACCGGGCCCGCGACACGTTCGCCGGCTTCTTCCGCCAGGCCTTCTGGAACGGCTACGGCCGCAAGCAGCTCACCCTGAAGCACGGCTCCCTCTGGTCCCAGTACTCCTTCCGCCGCATGTTCCGCTCGCAGCTCCATTTCTGGGGCGTCCTTCGCCTCTCGGCCGCGAGCTTCGGCTACATCGTGTGCCTCGTCCAGCACCGGCGTCGGAGGCCCGCCGTTTGACGGGCGGGCGACCGCGGCTCCTCTCCGTCGTCATCCCTGCGATGAACGAGGAGGCCGGCATCGGCCAGGTGCTCGAGGCGATCCCCCGCGCGACGCTGAAAGAGATCGGGTGGGACGTCGAGGTCGTGGTCGTGGACGGCGAGTCCGTCGATCGCACGCGTGAGATCGCAGCGGAGAAGGCCGCGCGCGTCGTCGTCGAGCCCCGTCGAGGCTACGGCCGCGCGTACAAGACCGGGTTCGCGCGCGCGCGCGGGGACGTCATCGCGACCGGCGACGCCGACACGACGTACCCGTTCGAGAAGCTGCCAGAGCTCGTCGCGACGCTCGAGCGCGACAACCTCGACTTCCTCACGACGGACCGCCTCGAGGGCCTCGAGGACGGCTCGATGGGGACGAAGCACCGTTTCGGCAACTCGGTGCTGAGCGCGACGATGCGCGCGCTGTTCCTCGTCGACGTGCACGACAGCCAGAGCGGCATGTGGCTCTTCCGCCGCAGCGCGCTCGAGCGCCTCCGGCTCACGAGCGACGGGATGCCGTTCTCGGAGGAGATCAAGATCGAGGCGTTCACGCGAGGGCTTCGCGCGCGCGAGGTGCCGATCCCGTACCGCGCGCGCGTCGGCGAGGTCAAGCTCAACTCGTTCCGGGACGGGTGGCGCAACCTCGTGTTCCTCTTCCGGAAGCGGCTTGGCATCGCGGAGCCGGAGTCTTGAGGCCGCGACGACGTTCCGTTGTCCCCCGCCAGGATCACACGGAGGATCGGAGGTCCGGAGGAACGGAGTCCGATGCTCGGTCGGGAGCAAGTTCAAGCCCCTCCTGACCCTCTGACGCCACGGGAGGCCTCGCGGTGAGACCCGGCTCCAGGGAAGCGCTCGTCCTAGCGGCCGTGCTCGCCGCGACCTCGTTCGGGTTCCCAGCTGCGGCGGACGAGCCGTGCGAGGGCTACGCGGTCGTGCCCTCCGTCGGGCCGACCTGCCCCGCGGACGGCCTCCTAGAGGTGCTCGGCCCGGACGGCGGCTCGCTCGGCTTCACGCACGGCGTCGACCCCTTGCGGGCACGGATCGAGATCCCGCTCACGCCGCGCGCCCCCACGTGCATCACGGACACGGTCGCGAACCCGTACTACATGCGGGTCGTATACGCGCGCGCCTCCGACGACACCGACCAGTACGCGACGCGCGCGCCCCAGATCCGCACGCTCGTGGAGGAGGCGAACGGGCACCTCAACTCCGAGACGGCGCCGTTCAGCAAGACGGCGGACTACAAGGTGCTGTGCTCCGGGACGACGATCGTCGTCGAGAACGAGGTCCTCCCGACGTCGAAGTCGAGCGCGACGTTCGCGAACGTCGTCTCGGACCTCACGGCCAAGGGCGCGAAGTACACGGACGGGAAGCAGAAGTACTGGGTCTTCTACGACGAGAACACGTGCAGCTGCGGCGTCGGTCACGTCTACAACGACAGCAGCGCCGCCGTGAGCAACCTCAACAACGGCAACGGGGTCGCGCTCTACGCCGTCACCTTCGGCGTCCTCGACTGGTCGCTCTGGATGCACGAGAACGGCCACAACCTCGGAGCCGTGCAGTCTGCGGCGCCCATCTCCACGTGGTACTTCCACTGCAACGACGGCCTCGACATCATGTGCTACTCGGACGGCGCCTCGAACTCCGCCTACGTCACGACGGCGTGCCCAGGCACCGTCGAGCGATGGGACTGCAACAACGACAACTACTACAACCCGAGCCCGCCCGGAGGCAGCTGGCTCTCGTCGCACTGGAACATCGGCTCGACCGTGAACCGCTACATCACGTCCCTCCCCTCCGGGGGCACGAACACCGCGCCCTCGATGGTGTCGCTCTCCTGCAGCCCGAACCCGGCGCCGTCGAGCCAGACCGTCACCTGCACGTTCCAGGCGAACGACGACTCCACCGGCGTCTTCTACACGGTGAGCTGGGGCGACGGGAGCCCGACGACGCGCGTGCCTTCGAGCGGCACCGTCGCGCCGGGCAGCGCGCGCACGGCGACGCACGCGTGGGCGACGACGGGCGCGAAGACGGTGACCGTGACGGCGACCGACAACGGCGCGCCGCCTCTCACGTCCGCGCAGCGCACGACGACCGAGACGATCACGAACGTCGCGCCTGCGATGGTCGAGCTCTCGTGCACGCCGAACCCGAGCGTGACCGCGCAGTCGGTCGCGTGCACGTTCCGGGCGAGCGACGACTCGACCGGCGTCTTCTACACCGTGAACTGGGGCGACGCGACCGGGACGACGCGCGTGCCTTCGAGCGGCACTGTCGCGCCCGGGTCGAACCAGGGCGCGAGCCACATCTGGTCCTCCACCGGCACGTACACGGTGTCGGTCACGGCGACGGACAACGCCGCGCCGCCGCTCACGTCCGCGGCCCGCACCGCGAGCCAGATCGTGAACCCGAGTGTCTGCCTCGACGTCACCGGCACGGCGACCGCGGGCGCAGGCCCCCAGGTGGCGGCGCAGGCGGTCGTCGAGGTCGAGGACGTCACCGCGGACACGGTCTCCATCCCGCCGAACTGCCGCGGTCGGCCGTTCGTTCTCGTCACGGTCTCGAGCGCGGTCCCGCCAGGGACGACGCCGGTCCCGGCGGCGAACTTCGAGGTGTGCTGGTACGCCGGGCCGACGTGGTCCGGCTGCACGCTGTCGCTCGGAGAGACACTGTCCGGCACGGTCCCCGCGACCGCGACGTCGGCGCACATCGTGCTCGTGTACGGCGCGCAGGCGACGTACCGGTTCCGGGTGACGTAGCGCACGCGAGGGCGAGCGCAAGGGCAAGCGCAAGGCGAGGGAAAGGGCGAGCGCAAGGCGAGGGCAAGCGCAAGGCGAGGGAAAGGGCGAGCGCAAGGCGAGGGCGAGCGCAAGGCGAGGGAAAGGGCGGGCGCAAGGCGAGGGCGAGCGCAAGGGCCGGGGCGCGCGAGAGGTCGGGCGCCTACTCGCGGTGGGATTCCATCGCCTTGAGGTTCGCCTGCATGTCGGTGAGCCGCTTCGCGTTGTCGTCGTGCTGCAGCATCGAGCCGCACGTCGCGCAGTGGAAGCCCGCTTCGCTCGCGGCCGTGAAGTCGAGGCGTCCGTGACCGTCCGGGCACGCGTACCAGTCGTGCCCCTTCTCCGACTCGATCTGGAGGCGCAAGCCCTCCATCTCGCGGCGGCGGCGCTGCGAGAGCGCGTGCTCGGCGTTGTCCGGTGTGACGTGCCAGAAGAACGTGAGCCAGCCGCTCTCCTTGTCCTTCTCCTTCGTGTACTCCGCGACGCGGGCCTCGAAGAGGTTGTACAAGACCTTGCGGACGTGGCTCGGCTTCGCGCCGAGGACCTCCG
>DATDQL010000267.1:0-3247 GCA_035292305.1 Thermoplasmatota archaeon | reverse complement strand
CGCTCGCCAACCTCGAGCGGTGGAAGCAGCGCGAGTTCGCCGCCGCATGGGAACGCTGGGGCAAGCTCGTGTGGACGATGGAGCAGCAGGCCGCGTGGATCTGCACGAACCTCGGCGACGCCGTCCAGTACGACGAGATCTGCTTCATCCCCTTCGACGCGCGCCTGCGGCGCCTCAAGGCCGCGAAGGCCGCGAAGGACGCGCGCGAGGCCGCGGCGCCGGCCGGCGCCCCGACCGACGAGGGCGGCGCGGCGCTGTAGAAGGGCGGACGCGAGGCCCCTGCCCTCGCCCCTGCCCTCACGCAAAGCACATCTCCCCCCACCGCCTCGCCGGCCGCGTGCCCGTCGTCGAGGCGAAGGACCTCTGCTTCACGTACCACCCTGAATTCTCGCTCCGCCGCGTGCTCGGCCTCGCGGAGTCCGGGCGCGGCGTGGAGGCGCTGCGAGGCGTGACGTTCCGCGTCGAGCCGGGGGAAGTGTATGGGGTGCTCGGCCCGAACGGCGCGGGAAAGACGACGCTGCTGAAGACGCTCGCGACGATCCTCGTCCCGGCCTCAGGGGAGTTGAGGATGTTCGGGCTCGACCCGGAGCGGGACGGCGAGTCCGTGCGCTCACGCCTCGGGGTGTCTCTCGGCGAGTTCGAGCGCACGTTCCAGTTCCGTCTCTCGGGCCGCAAGAACCTCGAGTTCCATTCCGCGTTCCTCGGGATCCCGCGGCGCGAGGCGCGGGCGCGCGCGGAGGAGGTGATCGCCACGGTCGGGCTGACCGCGGCTGCGGAGAAGATGTTCCTGGAGTACTCGACGGGCATGAAGCAGCGGCTCGCCCTCGCGCGGGCGCTGCTCAACCGCCCGCAGTTGCTCGTCCTCGACGAGCCGACGGCTGGCCTCGACGTCGCGTCCTCGCGCGCGCTCGGCGACGTCGTGCGGCGGCTCGCGTCGGAGGGGGCGGCGATCCTCTACTCCACGCACCGGCTCGAGGAGGCTGGGCGCCTGTGCGACCGCATCCTCGTACTCAAGGAGGGCCGCGCCCTGACGGAGGCGACGCCGACGCAGATCCGGCGCCTCCATCAGGACACGCAGGTCCTCTCGCTGCGCGTCCCGAAGGCGCGGCCCGAAGTGGTCGGCGACCTCCGCGCGTTGCCGTTCGTGAAGGCGTGCATCGAGGACGGCGAGAGCGTGCGGCTGCACCTCGATTCCATCTCGGAGCGGTTCTACGCGGTCGTCGCGGTCCTTGAGAAGCACGGCGTCGCGGTCGAAGGCGTGCGGAGCGAGGAGCCGGACCTCGCGGACGCCTTCCTGCGACTCACGGGGGGTGCGGCCGCGTGAGGCGCGGGGTGAAGATCGGCCTCGCGGCGATCGCGGTCGCAGACGTCGTCCTCGGAGCGCTGCTTGCGACCGTCTGGACGCGCGGCGCGGACGCGCTCGCGTACGTCGTCGTCCTCACGCTCCCGATCGCGATGATCGCGGTCCTCGTCGGTCTCGTCTACGTGATGGGCGGAGGCGAGGGCGTGTTCCGGCTCGCGTGGACGTACAACGCGCGGAACTGGAACGTCGTGTGGTCGTACAAGTTCCGCCTCGTGAGCGTCTTCGCTGGCGCGGTCGTCGCGATCTCGTTGATGATTGTCGTCGGTTCGTCCGTCGTGCGCTACTTCATCGCGCCGTTCGAGCTGATGCGGGAGGCGCACCCGGACATCTTCCAGATCAACTACCTCGTCTACCTCGGGCTCGGCCTCATCGCGTTCCCGCTCGTGTGGATGGCGTTCACCGTGCCGGCCGAGCGGCTGCGGTCCGAGCAGGTGCGCGGGACGTTCGAGATCCTTATCCCGACGCGGCGCGGCGTGTCGACCCTCCCGTTCGCGTACCTCCTGTACCGGATGGTCAACGGCCTTCTCTTCGCCGGCATCATGCTCGTTCTGTTCGCATACATCGTCCCCCCGGGGCAGGTCCAGGTCCTGGATCCCGTCGCGGTCACGTTCGCGATGCTCGCGCTCGCGCTCTCCGCGCTCGGACTCTGGGGGCTCGGCCTCGTGTTCGGCGGCCTCGTCACGATCTACAAGGAGATCGGCCCCGCGACCGCGGTCGTGCAGTTCGTGATGATGGCATTCTCCGGTGCGTACGTCCCCGTCGAGATCCTGCCGACGTGGGCGCACCCGATCGCGACCGTGCTGCCGGTCACGTACACGTTCCGGCTCCTGCGAGGTGCGCTCGTCGCGGAGCAGACCGTGTTCGACCTCATCCCGGAGCTCTTCGTCGTGTTCGCGTTCGGCCTCGTGTTCGTCGTCGGCGGCATGTGGCTCTACCGGCGGTGCCTCGACTCCGCGCGGCGACACGGGACGATCTACGGGTACTGAACCGCGAGAAGGCTTGAAGCGGCGGCGTGCGCTCGGGGGTTCGGAGACTGTCCATGAAGGTCCGTACACCGACGCGCGCGTTCGTCTGCCGCCTTTGCTGGGTCGAGGAAGTCGTGTGCACGCTCATCGAGCCCGGGGTCTGCATCTGAAGACGCGCGCCCGCGCGCGCGAAGTCTAGACGTCGGCCTGACGCTGCGCGGACACGACGTCCTTCACGTCGAGGCCGTACGCCTGCGCGACCCGTGCCGCGTCCACGACGCGGCTCACGCCGGTGGAGATGAAGTTCAGGAGCTCCGCTCGCGCGATCCCCGGTATCGGGACGAAGCCTCGCAGCCCGGTGTCGCCGACCATGTGCCGGTCGATGCTGCGTGCGTCCTTAAGCGGCACGGAATCGTGCCGAATGCCTGCCGCGCCCCGCCACGACCCCCGACGGTAGCGCGAGAGCCGTCTTTCCCGTGCGCCCCAACATAGGTGCATGGACCCGAGCACCGTTCTCGAACTCGACAGCCGTCGCCGCATCTACGAATTCGTACGGGCGAAGCCCGGCACCCACCTGCGCGCGATCGCGCGCGGGCTTGCCTCGCCGCTCGGCACGACGCTCTTCCATCTCGATTGCCTGACGCGTACGGGCGTCGTCGTCGTCCGCATGGACGGCCGCTACAAGCGGTTCTTCGCGAGCGACACGCTCGGCCGCCGCGAGAAGGACTACGTGGCCGCCCTGCACCGCGCCGTGCCGCGCCGCTTGCTCGCGGTCGTCGTGCGCGGCGGAGCCCGGACGCAGCGCGAGCTCGCCCGCGAACTCGTCGTCTCCCGCAGCACCGTGTCCTTCCACCTGAGCGTCCTCGTGCGCCAAGGGATCCTCGCATGCGAGCGCCGTCGCCCGGAGAACGTCTACGTG
>DATDQL010000266.1:0-7324 GCA_035292305.1 Thermoplasmatota archaeon | reverse complement strand
GGCCGCGAGCGCGAGGAGGGGGCCGAGGAGCCACACGCGTCCAGTGGGCGAGGGGGCGCGCCCGACGAGCGAGCCGACGATGAGGAGGCCGGGGCCGAGGAGGGCGCCGGCGAGGGGCGCGATCTGCACGCGCGCGACGGCACGGCCCCGCACCTCGGGGGCCGCGAGGTCGGCGGCGACGACCCGGGTGAGCCCGACGGTGCCGATCGCGAACGAGAAGAGCGCGGTGCCCGCGACGAACGCGGGGAGGCTTCTGAGGAGCACAGCCCCCGCCGCGATCCCGTACCCGACCGCCGACACGACGTGCGCGCCGACGAGGGTCGAGATGCGGCCGTGCCGGTCCATCAGGCGGCCTCCGAGGGCGGCCCCGGCCGCGGCAGCCAGGCCGAAGAGCGCGAAGAAGAGGCCCGCGTCCTCGACGCGTCCCGAGAGCGCGACCCACGCCTGCGGTCCGATGCCCGCAAAGAGGGAGATGAGGATCCACGCGAGCGCGAGCGAGGCGCCGAGCGGGAGGAGACCCCGGGGAAGGTCGGCCACGGCCCGGGACGGGGCTGCGCACTATCGTCGTTTCCCCTGAGGTGGTCGCCCGCTTCGACCGGGTGCGGCGCACGGCCGCCGGGCTTAGATACAGGGCCGGGCCTCGTCGAAGCGTGCTGCAGGTCCGCAGGATCGTCTCCCAACCCATGGCGGCCAACGTCTGGGTGGCCGTGGCCAGCGGCGAGGCCATGGTCGTGGACAGCGGCACCGGCGTCGACGCGGCAAGCATCGTCGACGAGGTTCGCCGCGCGGCGGCCGATGCGGTCGTGCGACGCGTGCATCTCACGCATTGGCACTGCGACCACTGCGGCGGCGCGGCTGCGTTGCGTCACGCGTTCGGATGCCCCGTCACGATGCACGCCGAAGAGGCGCGGGCCGTGACCGACGGCGACGCATCGCTCACGCTCGGGGCGTTCCTCGGCCTCGCGCAGCCGGCGTGTCCGGTCGAGCCCGTGAAGGAAGGCGACACGCTCGAACTCGGCGGCCTCCGGTTCGAAGTCCTCAAGCTTCCCGGCCACACCCCGGCGAGCACGTGTCTCTTCGAGCCCGACGCAGGCGCGCTCTTCGCCGGCGACGTCGCGTTCCCGCAGGGGAGCTTCGGACGCGTCGACTTCCCCGGCGGGGACGCGGACGCGATGCTGCGGAGCCTCGAACGCCTCGCCGCCCTCGAAGCGGACGCGCTGTACTCGGGCCACATGGAGCCCGTCGAGGGCGGCGCGCGACGCGCGATCCGCGAGAGCCTGGAGAACGCGAAGGGGATGCTGAGCTGAAGCACGCCACGCGGGCCAAGGACGTCAAGCCGGGGGAAAGATCCGCGGCAAGGCCGTTCGCAGCCCCGGATCCGGGTCTTGGCGTCGTTGGCTCGCACGGCGTGCACGACCGGATGTCGTGCCCCCCGGACTGCGGGTGGTGCTGCACGCACCTCGTGAAGCCGCGCGAGCCCGAGCGGGCGGCAGCCGAGCGCGACTTCCTCGACGAGCTCGCGACGCACGGCGTCTACCGGTGCCGCGACCTGCCGCACACGGGGCTCTCGCTCACGAACGCGGAGGCTGCGTCCCTTCGCGCGGTCGCCGAGCAGCGCGGCGTGCGCGCCGACATCCATCCGCGGACGTTCCTGATCGAGACCCGTCGCCGGTGGACCGTGGTCGTCGACTGGCACCTCGCGCACGCGAGCTGCCCGTTCTACGCCGATTTCAAGTGCACTGTGTACGAGCAGCGACCGCTGCCATGCCGCGCGTTCCCGGTCCTCGGCGCCGCCCCCGCGTGGGTCCTCGGCCCGGAGTGTCCGCGCGTCGAGGAGCGAGCGTGGGAGCGCGTCGACGTGACGCGTGGGTCGTTCTTCCGCGCGGAAGCCAAGGCCCGGCGCGCGTTGGACAAGGCCTCCGCGGCGTTCGACGAGGCGTTCTCGCTGACCGCGCGCAAAGAGTTCCGTTTCGCGGAGGGCCTCGAAGCGGTGGACGCGGCGCGACGCGCGAGGCGCTACCGCGCGGTTCCGATGGAGGATCTCGTACGCGTCCCAGGGACGTCGTGAACGAGGTGCGCTGGCGCCTGGGGAGATTCGAAGACCTCGTCATCGTGTACCGTCACCGGGGCGCTCCCGGGGACGTGCGCGCCGTGGAGGGCCGCGCCGTGCGCGAGGTGACGCGGGGGTGGCTCGTCTTGGAACGCATCCGGGGAGGGTACTCGACGAGCATCCCGTGGCACAGGGTCGTCCGACTCGAACTCGACGCTCACGTCCTGTGGGAGCGCGCGCCCCGGCAACCTTGATGAGCGTCGCCGCCGCTCGCCGGCCGTGGACGAGGCCGAGCGAGTTGCCCTCGAGATGCGCGTCCGCGACTCTGAACGCCAGGTCGCCCTCCTCGTCGCGACCCTCGACAACGTTCCGGGCCGGATGGCGTGGATCCGCGGACTCGCGGCGGATCCTGCGCGACGCCAGATCGTCCCGCGTCTCAGCACGAAGCTCCACGGTCTCCTCGTCCGCCTCCGTCACGACGCCTGGATGCGCACGCAGCAGGCCTTGGAACTCGCCGAGGACCTCGAGACCGGAGGCGACATGGCGCGAGCGCGGTCGATGCGACGCGCCGCGATGCGGGTGAGGACGTCGCTCGACGCGTACCGCGACGCCCTCGCGGACGTGCTCGAACAGACGCGCCGCGAGGACGCAGAGCGCGCGGAGCGCGACCGGCACCTCGTCGGATGTGCACTCGCGGCGCTCGCCGGTGTCGCTGCGATGCCGCTCCTCCTCGGCGAGATGGACGCGGACCGCCTCCTCGCGGAGCTCCGCGCGCTCCCAGGTCCGTTTGGCCTCCTCGGCCGTCTCATGACGTTCCTGCATCCGTGGCTGGTGCTCCTCGCGTCCGTGGGGGCGTTCACCCTGCTCGTCGTCCTCGGCGTCGCGCTCGCGCGGTCGCGACGCGTCCAGGTCGAGGCGGGCACGGACCCCGTCTCCGTCGCCGGACGCGCGCTCGCGCCGATGCGCTCGCTCGCCGCGCAGAGTGTCGCCTCCTTCGACCGCGCGCGGCGCGGCCAGCGTCCGACCGCCGACGAACGTCGCCGTCTCGAGGAGGGCGATCTGCGCGCGGTCGAGCTCCTCGACGAGGTCGTCGCGCGGCTCGAGGAAGCGGACGCGAGCGGGCGCAACGACATCGAGGAGGAGATGGACGCGTTCCTCGTGCGAGCGGAGATCTGCGCGCGTCGTCCGGTGCCGCTCCCGTTCCCGAAGGCGGCTCGCCGGCTGCGGGACGTCGAAGCGTCGTCGATCTCGGACGACGAGATCCTGGACGTCGAACGGGCCGTCAGCCCGTGAACGGCTAGAGGTGGCCGAGCTCTCGGTGCCGGCTGACCGCGCGGGCGAAGGCGTAGGCGGCCGCCTCGTGGCGGCCGGAATCCGTCGCCTTCGCGCCGGCCTCGAGGAGCGAGGCGAGATCGTCCGGCAGCTTCTGTTGCGAAAGGTCGAGCATCGCGCGGGCGCTGCGGGACGCCGCCGCGAGGTCGCCGCGGTCGAGCGCTAGCTGGAGAAGGATCGTCTCCGCGAGCCAGCGGAATGGATAGATGGGCACGGGAGCCGCGAAGAGCTCCGCGGCCCGCTCCGCGTGCTGCCGCGCGTCCTCGTGCTTCCCTTCCTTCCAGGCGATCCACGCAAGGTTGCCTTCGTTGAGACCGACGTACTCCGTCATCGCCGCCGGGGTGACGCGGATCCCTTCGTCCGTCCACTTGCGGGCCTCCTCCACCGAACCTCGCACGCGCGCGAGGAACCCTAGGTAGACAGTGCCGCGGATGATGTTGAGCGAGTCGCCGACGCGCTGCGCGAGGTCTCGACCCCTCAGGAGCAGGCGCTCGCCCTCATCGTGATGCCCGGCCCAGACGAGGCTGACTCCGCGCGCGAAATGCATGAGCGACGCGAGGTAGGGGTCGCCGGTGCGCATCGCGGCGTCGAACGCGGCCTCGTAGAGTCGGAGCGTCGGCTCGGTGACGATGAACCTGTCGCTTCGAAGGTGGTAGAGCACGCGGCTGAAATCGAACCGCGAACGCTGCGCGTCCGTGCCGTGCGCCTCGACGACGGGGGCCGTCCGGCGCACGACGGCGTCGATCTGGCGCCAGTCCGCCACCCAGTACAGCGCCCAACAGAGGTCCGTGTCGATCTCGATCCACTCGTGCGCCGCGGCCGGCGAGGCGCGCCACCCCTCGGGGCCAAGGGCGTCGCGCGCGCGGTCGGACTGCGCGGCGAGGTCGTCGTATCGCCGCGCGCCGAGGAGGGCGTTCGCGCGCTTGCGCAGGAGCCGCGCGTGCGTGACGCGGTCCGACGGCGCGGTGGAGAGCGCGGCGTCGAGGTGCGGGAGCGCGTCGGGGGATCGGCCCGTGAGGATGAACACGTCCGCGAGGCCCTCGTGCGCGGCGACCCGCGCGGGAGTGTCGGGGGTGGCGGTCGTCCGGTCGAGCACCTTGGTGAAGTGCGACGTGGCGGCGTCGTTGAGATACGCCCGGCGGGCCTTGTCGCCGGCCTTGAGGTGGTACTCGACCGCTTTCGCGTCGTCGCGCCCGAGGTCGTAATGCCGCGCGAGCTCCTCGTACTGCTGGTCGAGCGCTTCGGCGGCTGTCGCCGCCTCGATCGCGCGGCCCGCACGCTCGTGCAGCTCTGCGCGACGCGCTTTGAGGAGGCTGCCGTACACCGTCGCCTGCGTGAGCGCGTGCTTGAAGGACCATTCCTCCTCCGGCAGGAACCGTTCCGGGTACACGAGGCCGCGATCCTCGAGCGCATGCAGGGCGCGCGTCGTGTCCGTCCCTTCAGGAACGAGGCTCGCGACGAGGCGAGGCCGGAACACGCGGCCGTAGACGGACGCGCACTGGAGGAACGCGCGCGAGGACTCGTCAAGGACGTCGACGCGGGCGAGGATGACGCTCTGCAGGCTCTCGGGGACGCGGAAGCCCCCTTCGGGCGTCCCCGTGCCTCGTTTGGTGAACCCGCCGTCGCGCAGCGACCGCACGATCTCTTCGACGAAGAGGGGATTTCCCTGGGCACGGGCGAGGACGAGGTCGGAGACTCCCTCGGGGGCGCCCCTTTCGCCGAGGAGCCCCTGGACGAGCCTCCGGCCGTCCTCGACGGTCAGCTCCGAGAGGCGGATGTCCACGTGACGGCCCGCGTATTTCTGTTCGGCGATCCGCGCGAGCCGCGCGGACGCGTGCTCCGCCTCCGGCCGGAGCGCGCATATGACGAGGGCCGGCGAGCCGGCGAGAGTCTCGAAGATCTCCGGGACGAGCGCGAGCGACAGCTCGTCGGCCCAATGCAGGTCCTCGAGGACAAGGACGATCGGGCTCGAGCGCGCGAGTGCGCCGAGCCATTCTCGCAACGCGACGAACGTGCGCGCGCGGACCTGCGCCGGCGTCGCGCCGCGCACACGCGTGGCCCAAGGCTCGCCGAGGGGCAGCGAGAGGAGCTCTGCGAGGAGGGGCGCCGCATCCTCGAACGTCTCTTGGCGCATCGTTCCGCGTTCCACGAGGACCTTGAGCGATCGGAGCAGGCGGTCGCCGAGCATGCGTTCGTCCGCGCCTGGGGACCACGCGATCCGCTCGCGGAGGACGTCGAGGAACGGCGCGTAGCTCTGCGCGGCGGACATCTCGAAGCATCGGCCTTCGAGCCACAGCACATCCGAACGCTCAGAGGCGACCGCGCGCAGTTCGTGCAGGAGTCGCGACTTGCCGACGCCGGCCTCCCCGACGAGCGTGACGACATGGCCGCGGCCACCGACGGCGCCGTCGAGGGCGCGGCGGAGGCGGGCAAGTTCTTCCTCGCGGCCGACGAAAGGCGAATGCGCGCCGTCGCGTACCTTCGCGCGGCGCCCGGTCGCGCGCAGGACCTCGCAGGCCCGGACCGGCCCGTCGATCCCCTTGACGTGCACCTCGAGCGTTCGCGTCTCGAAGACGCCTTGGGCGAGGCGACGCGTCGTCTCGCCGGCGAGTACGCGTCCCGGACCCGCCGCCGCCTGCAACCGCGCGGCGAGGTTCACGGCCGGTCCCATCACGGTCGTTTCCCGGTGGGCCTCCGAGCCGACACCGCCGAAGTAGACCTCGCCGGTGTTGACGCCGACCGATGCGGCGAAACCGAGCCGCGTCACGGCGTCGCGGATGTCCACGGCCGCGAGGAGGGCGCGTGCGGGATCGTCCTCGTGCGCCTGCGGCGCTCCGAAGACCGCGAGGACCCCGTCGCCGAGGAACCGGTCCACTCGCCCGCCGTACCGGCGTACGGCCTCGACCATCGCCTCCAGGAGGCGGTTGACGACGGCCGCCGCGTCCTCCGCGACAAGTCCGCCGGTCGTGCGCACGCTCCCGCTCATGTCCGCGAAGAGCACGGTCACCACGCGGTTTTCCCCCACCGGCGTGGCGACCGGGGCCGGCGCGGTCCCGGCAAGGCCCGCGCCGCACGACGGACAGAACCGCGCGCCCGTCGGCACCGGAGCGCCGCACGACGTGCAGCCCTGACGCGCGAGGGCCGTGCCGCATGTCGCACAGAACCGGGCGGCGTCGGGGTTCGTCGCGCCGCACGAGTTGCACCGCATCGTCTAGGCCTTCGTGAGCAGCCCGCGCACGACGTCCTCGAGCGGCGTCAGCTCGACGCCGAACGTGCGCGCGGTCTCGTCCATCGGGACGGCCGATTCGTAGAGATCCGTGCCGGTCGCGAGCGCGCTCACGACGTCGGGGAGGCCGGGCAGCTTGCTTCCGTGCGGGACGAACCGCGTCTCGATGTTCCGCCCAGCGACCTTCTCGAACACGCCGACGACGTCGCGCCACGTGAGCGCCTGCGGACCTCCGAGCAGGATGACGCGGTCGAACGCGGCGGGGTTGTCCACGGCGGCCGTGCAGAAGGCTGCGACGTCTGCGGCGGAGATGAACGCGTGGCGTTTCCTGCCTTCGCCGATGATCGTGACCGGTTGCCCGGTCTGGACCGGCATGCCGACGATCATCGCCGGCCACACCTCGCTGAACATCGTCGGCTGGATGCTCGTCCAGCGCAGGCCGCTGCGGGCGAGGTGCGCGTCCGTGCCGCCCTTCGCGGCGAGGAACGGCACGGGGCTCTTCGGGTCGGCGCCGAGCGCGGAGAGGAAGACGAAGTGACGCACGTGAGCGGCCTTCGCCGCGTCCACGAGCGCGATGTTCCCGCGGAGATCGACGGTCTCGGGCGTGTCCGGCGGCGCGCGGCCCGCGGAGTTGGCGGTCGTGACGACGCACGATACCCCGAGCAGGGCGGCCGGGAGCGTCGCGGGTTCCTTCAGGTCGCCGACCGCGACCTCCG
>DATDQL010000265.1:0-2262 GCA_035292305.1 Thermoplasmatota archaeon | reverse complement strand
CCACTCCGCGGATCGTCGCGAAGGCCTCCGCGAGGCCCGCCGCGGGGTGCGCGACGGAACCGGTCACGCGCACCGTCGGCACGCCGCGCGCGCCCTCGCGCACGGCGCCGTCCTCCGCGAGCGCGCGGTAGACGAGGCCCGCGTCGAACGGCTCCGACCCGCGCACGGTCACGTCGACCGGGCCATACTCGGCAAGCGCCGCCCGCTCGAGCGAGACCGAGATGCTGCTCCCCATGCCGAGGCCGAGCACGAGCACCGTCGTGACGACGAGGAGGCCGAGGACCGCGCGAGTCGTCTGCCCCTTGTGCCGCAGAGCGTATCGCGTGGCGAGGCGCGCAAGGAGCGGGAGCCGGGACAGGCGGCTCATCCGTCCGTCGTCCCCTGCACGCCGTTCACGACGGCTCCGTTCAGCATCCGCACGACGCGGCTGCATCGTGTCGCGACGTTCCCGTCGTGCGTCACGACCACGAACGTCTGGCCGAGGTCGCGGTTCGCGCTCGACAGGAGGTCGAGCACGTCCCGTGCACGCTCGACGTCGAGGTTGCCGGTCGGCTCGTCCGCGAACACGACGACGGGCTTCGGCGCGAGCGCGCGCGCGACCGCGACGCGCTGTTGCTCTCCCCCCGACAGCTCGAGCGGGCGACGCCGCTCCTTGCCCGCAAGACCGAGCGAGGCGAGGACCTTGCGCGCCCCCTCGCGCGCCGTACTCTCCGTGTCGCCGCGCGTGAGGAGCGGGAGCATGACGTTCTCCTCCGCCGTGAGGACCGGGATCAGGTTGTACGCCTGGAACACGAACCCGCACGTGCGCGCGCGGTGCCGCGTGAGCTCCGGCTCCTTGAGGCCGCCGAGCGAGCGCCCCGCAAGCCAGACGTCCCCCGTCGACGGTCGGTCCAGGCCGGAGAGGCAGTTCAGGAGCGTCGTCTTCCCGCACCCCGAAGGTCCCATGATCGCGACCATCTCCCCCGGGAACGCGTCGAAGTCCACGCCGCGCAGAGCTGCCTGCGCCGTGTCGCCGGAGCCGTAGGTGCGCGCCACGTTGCGGGCTGCCACGACCGGGTCGGCCACGCGGCGCGGGAAGCGCGGCGGGCACATGTGGCTTTCCTAGACGCGGGCCCAAGGACGTCGTCCCTCGACGCGACGAGCCGCCTCGTGCCCTACTTCGCCATCGCCCGCAGCGCCTTGAGGTCCTTCGGATACCCCGCTTCGCCGTCGGGCGTCTCGAGATAGCCGGGGATCCTCGCGAAGCGCTTGTCTTTCATGAGCCGCTTCCAGAACGGCTTCCCGAGGTGGCCTTTGCCGATGAGCTCGTGGCGGTCCTTGTTGGAGCCGAGAGGCGCCATCGCGTCGTTGAGGTGGAAGCACTTGACGCGGTCGAGGCCGACCGTGGAGGCGAGCGTGTCCCACGTCTCGTCGTACCCGTCCTCCTCGTGGATCGGGTAGCCGCTCACGAACACGTGGCACGTGTCGACGCAGATGCCGACACGCTTCGTGTCCCGGGCGCGGTCAAGGATGAGATGGAGCTCTTCGAACGTGCGACCGACGGAGTTCCCGGCGCCGGCGTTCGTCTCGACGAGCACGCCCGACGTGAGGCCTTTCGTTCGCGTCAGGACCTCCTCGATGCCGGTGCCGACGCGGTCGCAGCCCCATTCGCGCGTGTTCTCCTTCGGGCTGCCGGGGTGGAACACGACCCACGGGATGCCGAGCGTGGCGGCGCGCTCGACCTCGACGACGAGGCCGTCGACGCTCTTGCGCCACAGCGTGTCCTCCATGCTCGCGAGGTTCAGGAGGTACGACGTGTGGACGAGGGACGGGCCCTTCAGGAAGGCCTCGGAGGCCTTCTTGAAACCATCCGCGGCTTCCTGCGGCAGCGGCGGGACCTTCCACTGCATCTGGTTCTTCGAGAAGATCTGCGCGACGTCGCACCCGAGGGAGGCCGCGACCTCGGGGACGTCCGCGATCGTGCGGGCGCCCTTGCGCTTGGGGTCCGGCCATTTCCCTGCGATGCCGATGTGCGCGCCGAGGAGCATGAGCGCTGGAACGGCGCGCGGGGGAAAAAGGGCGCGGCGTGCGAAGGGTCATGAGCCGGGGGCGACACTTCGGCCGGCGTGCACCCGGCGGACGTCGCGGCCGTCGCCACGTCGCTCCTCGCCCTCGCCGTCGCCTGGACCACCGGGGCGTTCGTCTACTTCGCCCGACCGCAGCGGCTCCAGAACCGGCTCCTCGCCGTTTGGCTCGGCATCGAAGGCGGCTACATCGGCGGGG
>DATDQL010000264.1:0-2494 GCA_035292305.1 Thermoplasmatota archaeon | reverse complement strand
GTCGACATCCTTTTCGTGAACGAGCGCGAGCGCGAGCGCCTCGAGCGCGGCATCGGCCTCACGGCGCAGAAGGCGTGGGAGATCGGCCTCGACGCGCTCGTCGTGACACACGGCGCGAAGGGCACCGAGGTGCTCACTCCGAAGGGCACCGAGCGCGTCCCCGTCGCGCCCGCGCGCGTCTTGGACCCGACCGGGGGCGGCGACGCGCACCGGGCGGGCTTCCTCCTCGGCCTCGCGCGGGGGCTGCCGCTCGCGGCGTGCGCGCGTCTCGGGAGCGTGGCCGCGGCCGCGACCATCGAGGTCGTCGGGCCGCAGGAGGCGGAGACCGACCTGGGGGCGATCCGGGCGCGTCACGAGGCCGCGTACGGACCGTGCCCCGTCTGACGATCGGGCCCGGGCCGGGGCCCGGGCTCGGGAGGGTCGCGGGCCCGGGCCGGGTTCGAAGGGGTTTTCCGCGCGCGACCGCTCCGCCGTCGCGTGGACGAAGGGCCGGCCGGGTCGCAGCGCAGCTCCACCGCTGCGTTCTTCGACTTCGACCGCACGGTCGTGCACGGCGACGCCGGCATGATCTTCGGCCGCACACTCATCGCGTGGGCGTGGGGCAAGGCGCGCGTCGAGCGCGGTCGTCACCGGCGACTGTGGTACTATTCCCGCATCGTCGTCGCCGTCGTCTCGCTCCTCGTGCAGGAGGCCGTCTTCCGCACGCTGCACCTGCTGCGCCTCATCAAGCGCAGCACGCTCGTCCGCACCGCGTACCGCCGCATGCGGGGGCTTCCCTCGGAGGAGATGGCGGCCCGCATGGAGGAGGTGTGGCACGCGACGCTCGCGACGCGCATCTACCCCGACATGCGGAACGTCATCGAGGAGCACCGCGCGCGGGGCGACCGCGTGGTCATCGTCACGACCGGCCTCAAGCCGCTCGTCTCCATGGTCCAGCGCTACCTCGGCGACATGGACGTCATCGCGGTCACGATGGGCGAGGAGGCGGGGGTCTGGACGGGGATCGTCGAGGGGCCGCTATGGGGCGAGCACAAGGCGGACGCGGTGCGCGACTACGCGGCCGCGCACGGCATCGACCTGCGGCGCAGCTACGCGTACAGCGACCACGTGAGCGACGCGGCGTTCCTCGCGACGGTAGGGAACCCCATCTGCGTGAACCCGGACCGTCGCCTCGCGAAGATCGCGCGGAAAAGAGGGTGGACCGTGAAGCGCGTCGAGCCGGGCTGAGGTCCGTTCTTGCGGCGCGTGGCGACGGTCCGCTGGGACCCGCCAGGATCACACGGAGGAACGGAGGTACGGAGGAACGGCGTCTCGCAGGAACGGAGTCTCCGTTCTCGCGCAGTCGCGCCACGAACCGTCCCCTCCGTTCCTCCGGTCCTCCGTTCCTCCGCGTGAACCTAGCGGGTCCCAAGCTTCGCCGCGGTCGCACCGAACCACACTGCTTTGAGCCAAGGCATCGTTCCGCCGGACCGTGCGCAAGTACCCGCTCGCGCTCCTCGCCGTCTACGCTGCCATCTGGATCGCCCTCGCGATCGAGCCGAAGCACCGGGACGACTGGTACCTCGAGAACATCCTCGTCGCGGTCTTCGTCCCGCTCCTGCTCCTCACCTACCGCCGGTTCCCGCTGAGCGACGTCTCCTACACGCTCCTCTTCGTCTTCATGGTCCTCCACGCGATCGGCGCGCACTGGACGTACGCCGAGGTCCCGCTCATCGACTGGCGGGCGCTCGGGTTCGAGCGCAACCACTTCGATCGCGTCGTGCACCTGTCGTTCGGCCTGCTTCTGGCGTACCCCGTCAAGGAGGTCTTCAATCGCGTCGCGACGGCGAAGGGGTTCTGGGGCTACTACCTCCCGCTCGACGTGACCCTCGCGTTCTCCGCCGTGTACGAGATCGTCGAGTGGGTCGTCGCGGAGCTCGTGAGCCCGGGGGCCGGCACCGCGTTCCTCGGCTCGCAGGGGGACCCGTTCGACGCCGTGAAGGACATGGCGCTCGCGGGGTCGGGCGCCGCGATCGCGATGCTCGTCACCGCGGGCATCAACTGGCGCATCCAACGCGACTTCACGGAAGAGATGCGCGAGAGCCTCCGTGTGAAGGATGACCGGCTCGGCGGCGAGCAGGCGATACGCAGGCTGCTCGACGAGAAGCGCGGGCCTTGACGCCCGGCGGCACGCGGGGTGGAGACCGACCTCGCGGGGCCCCGACGTAGCGCGGGATGCGATTCGATCCGTGTGCGGTCGCGAACGAACGCAGGCGATCGATCCGAGGGAGTTCGAGATCCCGTCGACCGGAGTGACCTCATCGAAGAGACGAAGACACCAAGAGACGAAGCCCGTCCTTCGTCTCTTCGGCCTTGGCTCGAAAGTCCGAAGCCTCGAGGGGGCGAACAAGGCGCGACCTCCGATCCTTCGTTCCTCCGTTCCTCCGAGTGAACCTGGCGGGAGGCAACGGACCGGTTGGCGCCCGCCAGGAAAACCCGGAGGAACGGAGGCTCG
>DATDQL010000263.1:0-2298 GCA_035292305.1 Thermoplasmatota archaeon | reverse complement strand
ATCCCCGCGAGGATCGCGAAGACCCGCAAGGGGCCTCGCAACGCGTCGGCGAGCAAGTCGTCCGCGCGGGTCCGCGTGCGTCGCGCCAGGAACGGCAGGAGCCGCCCGACGGCACGCTCCAAGACGATCCCAAGCACGTAGCATCCAAGAAGGATCGCGATCGGCGCAACGAGGGCGGAGACCGGGAACGACAGCCACATGGCAAACGATTCCGACATCACGGGAACTCCTGGGGGGGACGCTTCTTCACCGCGGGACCGGGCGCCTTTCGTCGATCGTGGACGTGTCGGGTGACATGGGTCGCGATCTGGCTGAGCGTCCGCGCCGCGAGAACGGAGGACGCCGCCTGGATCTGGACCTGAAGTTCGCGGAAGACGACGCGACGCGGCGTCTCGCGTCCGACCTCGACGAGGGCGAGGCGGTGCAACGCGAAGAGGAGGATGACGCCAGAGGCGACGAAGACGAAGTCGTAGTGGGCGAGGACGACGGGCGTCGCGATGCCGCCTCCACCCGGCGCCGTCCAGGCGACATCGAATGCGAGCGACCGCCCACTGAAGAACGTTGCGAGGGCACCGCCGACGACGGCCGCGGTCCCTGAGGCCGCGGCGCGCGCCGCCCCTGCGACGGCGAGGAACGCCCCGCTGCGGTGGGGCGGGGCTACCTTCAGGATGAGATTCGCCGAGGCGAGTTCGAGCGCGGCGAGGATCGCTCCGTTCACGACGTGCACGACGCCGAGGATCACGAGCGAGCGGGGACTCGCATCCTCGATGGTCGTCAGTAGGAGCATCGTCGCGATCAGGATCGGGATCACGGCGGCCAGGACCGCCTTCTCCCCGAAGCGGTCCGTGAGGCGACCCCAGATCGGGTAGAAGAGGAGGCTCGCCAGCAGAGAGGCCGCGGCGAATGCGGTGACCGTCCCGAAGGGGAGCTGGAGGCTCGTGAGGAGAAAGACGGTAAGGAACGGAAAGGCGAGCGTCGTCGCGAACCCGAAGGCGACGATGAAGAGGATGGGGCGCCGGACACGTTCCTCGCGCCATGTCCCGCGAGCGAGTTCGAGGAACGGAGGCGCGGCGTCCGCAGGGTCGAGGGGGACGTCCGGAACGGCGCGGATCGCGGCGAGTCCCGCGAAGCCGACGAGGGCGCCCGCGCCGAGGAGCAGGGCGTACCCGAGGGAGGCGCTGCCCGCGTCGGTGATGCGCTCGATGACGACCCCGGAGACGAGGACGAAGACGACGCTGACCGCACCCTGCGCCCGCAAGCGGTGGGAGATCGTGCGTCCGAGTTGGTCGTGCGGGATGAGGTCGCGCATCCAGTAGCTCCACGACAGGCCGCCGACGGCGGCGAGCGTGACGGACGCCGCGAACACTAGGAAGAACGCCTGCAAGGCAACTGGCCCGGGAGCGAGGAGCGCGACGCCCGCGACGAGCAGAAGGCAGGCGCGAGAGGCGGCTGACGCAGCGACGCAGAGGCGCTTGCGGTCGCGGACGCGAAAGACGAGGCGCAGGGCCGGGATCTGGACGAGTTGCGCTGCGAGGGGCAGCGCCGCGAGGAGACCGATGGCGTGGTCGGACGCGCCCAGGTGGAGCGCGAGCCCGGCGAGGACGACGCCTCCCGCGAGCGACTCCATGGTCTTCGTGGCGGCGCCGTCCCATACGAGCGCACGCCGCACGTCGCGGTCGGGCCCGGCGGTGACGTGGTTCACCCCGTTCGCCCCTGGACCAGATAGAGCACGATCCCCCCGAGGACGACGGCCACGAGCGCCCGCGCAAGCGAGCGCGCGAGGCGGTCCTGGGACGCGTCAGCCGGCACCTCGATCGACGGCTCCACGCCGAGTTCGTGGCCGGATGGCATCAGCGACCCCGCGGGCGCCGCGCGACGCCGATGGTGCGATCTGCGTCGCCCTCGGTGAGCATGGATTCGGCGAACGCGACGAACCCTTCGCCGTAAGGCCGGTCGAGCACATCGTCGGCGGCCTCGCGCGCTGCCTCCGTCGCGTTGGCGACCGCGACGCTTCGCCCGCAGGCGAGGAAGAGGTCGACGTCGTTGTCGTTGTCGCCGATGGCGACCGCGTCTTGGGCCGGGATGCCAAGCCGCGCGAGCACGCGCAGGGCCCCGCTGCCCTTGCCCACCCCTGGAGGGAGGAGCATGATCTCGTCCGCGTTGCGCACGAGCGCGTGCGGGACGCGGGCGTACTCGAGGATCTCACCCAGAGCGCGCGAGAACTTCAGAGGGGCCGATCCGATGACCGTCTGCCACGTGACGTAGCGGGCGAACGTCCCGAGGGCCGCGCGTCCGCTG
>DATDQL010000262.1:0-3914 GCA_035292305.1 Thermoplasmatota archaeon | reverse complement strand
GGGGGCCGTCCGAAGAGTTCAGGTGGCAGTCTGAATCAGGACGGGACGGCCCCGAACAGCGTGTTGGCGTCCTTCTGCACCGCGCCTGTGGGCACGGTGCGCTCGGTCGGAGCCTCGCTCCGACCTCGGGCTCCCGTGGCGCCTTGGCGCGTCAGAACTCGCGCTCGGAGCGGTTCTCGACGGACCCGGCCGCGGCGTGCTCGTCGAGCGTGACGGTGGCGCCGGTCTTCGCGGCGTCCTTGCGGCCCTTGGAGAGGAGCGACTCCGCACGCGCCTCGATCTCCTTCTCGACGCGGGCGTACGCGGCCTCGGCTTCCTTGCGGACCTCGGAGAGGCGCTTCTCGGCGTAGTCGGCGATCTCCTTCGTGCGGCGAGAGAACTCCTCGGGGGTGAGGTGGCTCGCGAGCTCGCGCATCCTCTCGCTCGGTTTGCCGAAGCGGGTCGTGAAGTCCTGGTATTGCTTCTCCGCGAGCTCGCGGTGCTGCTTGACGTAGCGGAAGAGCTCGTCTGCGACCTCGCGAGGACGCTCGAGGGTCTTGCCCTCGATGCGCGGGGCCTTGACGACGTAGACGTCCTCGCCCTTGTGCGCCTCGAGGCCCGCGATGCGGCCTTGCTCGTCGACCTTTGCCTTTTCGATGACCTTGTTCGCCATGGTTATTCCTCCTTGTCCGACGTCGCCGCGTTCGGCGACTTGCCGGGCGGGTTCTCGAGCTTGAGAGCGCGCTCGACCTTCGTCTCGGCGCGTTGGATCTGCTCCTTCGCCCACGAATCGACCTTCGTGTACAGGCCCTGGAAGGACTTGGGGCCGTGACGGTCGAGGAACTCCTTCGTCGCGCGCTCGGGGGTCTCGAAGCGCCGCTTGAGCTCCTTGTACTGCGTGAACGCGAGCTTCATGTGCTCGTTCGCGGCCGCCTGCATCTCGCGCGCGTACTCCTTCGCGTCGAGGCGGACCGTCGGCTCGCCCTCGGGGAGGACGACGAGGACCTCGCGGCCCGAGTACTCCGTGAACCCGGAGATCTGGCCGTTCGCGCTCACGCGCTTCGTGCCGAGGATCTTCCCGTTGCCGATGTCGATCTTCATGCGCTGCCACCTGCTGCCTTGTGGCCCATTGTGGGACACACAACGCGCCACGCAAAGGAAATGCGAGGTTGTGCTTAAGGGTTTCGCCGGGTCACCTGCCGAGCGCGAACTCGAAGCCGGCGACAGGCACCGGGATGCCGAAGGCGTCGACGACGCCTGGGGCGAGCTCGCCGAAGACGCCGGAACCGCCCGACCCGGAGGGCGGCCCGAGCGAGGCGACGCGGCCCCGGATGTACGATGCATGCTCGGCGGGCGCGACGTTTGCCGGCCAGCCGAGGTCGCGCGCGAGGGCGAGCGCGATGCCCTTGACCTCCGTGAAGGACGAACGCGCGTGCGCGACCACGCCGGCGACGCGCCGTTCCGTCACGGGCTCTTCCCCTCCGCGCGGCAGCGTCGCGACCGCGATCTCGAAGAGGCGCTGCGGGTAATCCCGGTGCGCGTTCTTGCGGAGGATCGCAAGAAGGCTCGGCAGGATCGCCGGGCGCAGGAGGTCGTGCTCTTCGCTCACGGGGTTCTTGACCCGGACCGCGTCGCCTACGGCGAGGCCCATTCGCTCGAACTGGTCGACGTCGTTGCTGAGCGAGAGGGCCATGGTCTCCAGGAACCCGAGGCCCGTCAGGGCGCGGCGCGCGCGTTCGGCAACGACCGCTCCCGGGAGCTGCCGTCCGTACGTGACCGCGCGCGGGAGCGCGGGCTCGAACGCGTTGAACCCGTGACCGACCGCGACGTCCTCCATCACGTCCACGTCGTGGAGGATGTCTACGCGGTACGCGGGCACCTCGACCTCGACGCGTGCCCCCGCGGGCCGGGCGCCGTGCCCCGCGCGTCGCAGGCGCTCGACGACGGCCGCGGCGTCGAAGGACGTGCCCAGGAACGCGTTCACCGCGGCCACGTCGAGCGAACGCCGCTCCGGCGCGAGGTCCGGCGACACTCCGCCCTCCGGGAGCACGCGGATCGCCTCGATGCGGCCGCCAGCCTCCGCAAGGCTCGTCACGATGAGGTTCAGCGCCTTGCGGACCGCGACCGCGTCCCAGCCCGTGACGTCGACGAACAGATCGCGGGAGGCCGTTGTCACGGTCGTGAGCCGGCCGTTGATGATCGGCGGGAACGAGAGCACCTGCTCCTTCGCGTCCGTGATGAGCGCCGCCTTGTCGCCGACGAGGTGCGCGTAGTCCGTGCCCTTCGGGTGCTTCGCGAGGATCTCCCGCGGCGTCATCGGCCGAGGCGGCTCCGCCGCCAGGGGCACGAACCGGATCGCGTCGAGCCCGACCGCGGTGTACGTGAAGGGAGGTACGAGCGCCGCGGCGTCGTGCACTCCGATCGCCACCTTCCGCCGGCGCGCGCCGAGCCCCCAATGCAGGTCCTCCTGGAGCGCGATGAGCGACTCGAGCCGCTCCGCGGTGACCTCGACGCCGCGGACGTATGCCCCCGCGATGTGAGGGCGCACCTTCTCGACGGCGGCGCGATCCACCCGCAGCTCGTGCCGCGGCGCCGCCACGTCGTAGGAACACAGGCCTGGCGCGACGCCGTACCACGCGCGCAGCGCCCGGGCGAGGCCCTCGACCGTGAACAGGTCCGGGCGGTCGGGGAAGAACTCGATGGCCCACGTCTCGCCGGAGACGTCGTCGACGTCCGCCCCGAGCATCGGGATGTCCTTGGCGAGGACGTCCCGAGGCACCTTCTTCCCGAGGAGGCGCTCGAGCTCCCGGACGGGGAACCGGACGACGGGCATAGGCCGAGGCGCCAACCGGCTCGGCCTATATTTAATGAGGGGATTCGAGGATGCCCGGCGCGTGTCCTCGAGGCTCCCGGGTTTCCACGCGCTCCCGCTCCCCGAACGGCGCCGCATCCTCGCACGGCTCGGGAACCTAAGCGACGACGACGTCCGCGCGCTCGACGGGATCAACGTCGCCGACGTCGAGGCGCTCAGCGAGAACGTCATCGGGGTGTACGGCGGCCCGCTCGCCCTCGCGACGAACTTCGTCGTCAACGGCCGCGAGTTCCTCGTGCCCATGGTCACGGAGGAGTCGAGCGTCGTCGCCGCCGCGAGCCACGGCGCGAAGCTCGCGCGACGCCGAGGCTGGTTCCGCGCGACGGCGACCGAGCCCATCATGATCGGCCAGATCCTCGTCGTCGACGTGGACGACGCCCGCGCCGCGGCCGCCCGCGTGCTCGACGCCGCCGACACGGTGCTCGAAGCCGCCCGAGACGCCCTCGTCGGCCTCGAGAAGCGAGGCGGCGGCGCGCGGAGCATCGAGGCCCGCCCGCTCCACACGCCCGACGGCCCCGCGGTCGCCGTGCACATCCTCATCGACGTGCGCGACGCGATGGGTGCGAACGCCGTGAATGCCGCGTGCGAAGCGGCCGCGCCCGCGGTCGCGCGCGCGGCCGGCGGGCGCGCTCTCCTGCGCATCCTGTCCAACCTCGCGGACCGGCGCCTCGTGCGGACGGAGGCGACGTTCGAGCGGGAAGGCCTCGGCGGCGCGCGCGTCGTGAAGGACATCGTCCTCGCGACGCACCTCGCGATGGTCGACCCGTACCGCGCGGCCACGCACAACAAGGGCGTCATGAATGGGGTCGACGCCGTCGTCGTCGCGACCGGGAACGACTGGCGCGCGGTCGAAGCCGGTGCCCACGCTTGGGCCGCGCGCGGAGGCTACCACTCCCTCACCGAGTTCGAGGAGACGCCGCAGGGCGACCTCCGCGGCGTGCTCGAGATGCCCCTCGCACTCGGCACCGTCGGCGGCGCGACGCGCGTCCACGCCGGCGCCCGCACCGCGCTCAAGATCCTCGGGAACCCGCCCGCGACGGACCTCGCGTGCGTCGCCGTGAGC
>DATDQL010000261.1:0-3349 GCA_035292305.1 Thermoplasmatota archaeon | reverse complement strand
AACCCCGCGCCCTGGACGTGCGTCCACGACCCGACGTGAAGTACCGCGCCGTTCTCCGCGACAACGCCATCGAAGGCGGCGACGAGGCCCCGGAGATGGTGGACGGGGCGGCCGCTCGCGAGGACGACGGCGACGCCGGCGCGCCGCAGGGACGCGATCGCGTCGAAGGTCTGCGGCGCCACGGCGAGGTGTTCGTCGGTCAGCGTGCGGTCGAGGTCGGTGACGACGGCGCGCATCAGTTGGGCCTCCGGATGCGGCGACCTTCCATGGCGGACTCGAGGATTCTCCAGACGCGTTCGACGGCGGGCTTGAGGTTGCAGGCTTCGCCCGTGCGGCGGCCCGCCTGACCGAGCTTGGCCGCGTGCTCGCGCGACACGCTCGCGCGCAAGAGGCACTCGGCCAGCGCCGCCGCGTCGCCGGTGGGGAACGTGTAGCCGTTGCGACCCGAGTCCACGAGCTCGGACACGCCGGCGCCGTCGGATGCGACGACAGGCTTGCCGAACTTCCAGCCCTCGACCGCGACGAGGCCGAACCCCTCAACGACCGAAGGCAGGACGACGACATCGGCGCGCGTGTAGGCGACGTCGAGGTCGTGGTCGGGGATTCCGCCGGTGAAAACGACGCGGTCGGCGACCCCGAGTTCGCGGGCGAGGTCCGTCAGCTGCGCGCGCCAGGAGGCGGCGTGGGTCATGCCCAGGCCGCCGCGTCCGGCCGAAAAGCCTCCGCCGCCGACGCAGACGAGTTTGACGTCATCGAGCGAGCGGGCGAGGTGCGCAAACGCGCGGACGGCAACGTCGTGGCCTTTCATGGGGTCGATGCGGGCAACGAGGAGGAACACCGTGTCCTTCTTCTTGATGCCGTGGGCGCGCTCGAACCGCGTGATCTCCGGCGCCGTGACGACGGAAGGGCGTAGGTCGTCCAGGTAGGGGTACATCGCGTGGATCGGGACCTCGAGTCCGGCGTCCACGAACGCGCGCTTGTAACGCTCGGTGCTGACGACGACTGCATGGTAGTCCGACAGGCACCGGACCGCGTAGTCAAGGGCATCGGCCGAGGAAGGGACGGGGACGTGCCACCGGAAGACGCGGGGAAGCCCACGCGGTAGGTAGCGGGCAAGAGGGAGGAGCTGGAAGTCGTGGACGTAGCTGATGTCGAACGGCCACTCCGGGCGGCGAAACGTCTTGAGCGTGAGCCAGTGGGAGAGGCGATCGAGACCCCGGTCCACGGCCCGCATGTCGAGGCCTCCCTCGGGCATGAGGCCGTGGATCGCGTTCCAGTACGACTGCTTGGCGTCCGCGTAGGCCACGGCTTCCGGAAGCGGCATGCGCACGTGCTTGAGCTCGAGTCCGGGAACGAGCTGCACGCGCTCGGGCCCGTGGAAGGCGAGCGACATCCACGTCGCCGGTCCCACGCGCCGCTTCGCGACGAGGCGCTTCAGCATGGGTTCCACCATGCGTGTGACCCCGCCAGGGGATCGACGGTACTCGACGTCCTGCTCCCACTCGTCGAGGGCGCGGCGACCGTCGTCGGTTCGAACCGTCGGTTCGAACCGCACGAGCGGCGTCTGCGTGTAGAGACAAAGCCTGGGCTGTTCCATGGGGCGACCACCGAGAAAGCGACGCGCGAGCGATGGCGCGTCCGTCTCACATCATGGTCATCCGGTAATAACGTTCGGCCAAGCACGACGGCAATAGCGGGCCCACGGTTCGGCCATCGTCGAAATTCGTCGAAGGATGCGAGAGCGCGGACCTGCCGCGCGCTCGAGACGAGCCCTGCGTGACTGGCGCCCCGGAGGCAAGCGTCCTTGCCGACCACCGCGAGGGGTCTCGCGCATCGCACGGATGCACGGCGCCTCGAACGCGCGCCTGCTTGCGTCTGTCGCCCGTGGCGAAGCCGCGACGGGAGCGATCTCGACCTCCTCGTGAGGGTCGAGCCGGGTCCTGCGCGAGGCGGTCGCGATGTGAAGCCGAGCGGTCGTGGCGACCGCGTGTGCATCCTCCAGATGATCGAAGTCGGCGCGACGAACGTCGGCGCCGCCGGCGCGGATCCACCGGCGGGAGCCCCTGCGGGAACGC
The DNA here is from genome assembly GCA_035292305.1 of Thermoplasmatota archaeon. GTDB lineage: Archaea > Thermoplasmatota > SW-10-69-26 > JACQPN01 > JAJPHT01 > DATDQL01. The sequence goes on along the minus strand of DATDQL010000261.1, from coordinate 1,274 downwards.
CTCGCCATGACGCCTGGAAACCTTCAGAGCCATGGCGAGCGCTTGAAGGAGGCGGGGTACATTGACATCGCCCGCGCGCATGCGGGGGGCCGGTTCGATGTCCGGTACCGCATCACGCCTCAGGGTTCGCGAGCGATCCTAGCTTACGGGACCGCGCTGAAGGGTTCGTTCGATCTCGACTCGGCCGCCGAGGAGAGACCCGAGTCCCCGCCGGTTCCCTCCGACAGGTCAACCCGAGGCCAGACGGCGATCGGAACGCCCCCGCGGCAACACGAGCGGGCGTCGGGGCAGGGCGCCGCGCGCCTGCCCTTCGCGACCTCGCAGTCGCATTCGGCGCTCTCCATGTCAGGTCGCTCGCTTGACGAGTCGCCAGGTCGCGCCCCCATCCACGCTCTCGTGGATCGCGGACTGGTACGTCGCGACGTAGACGACGTTCCCGTCGGTCGGGTCGACGGCGACGTGGGCTGGCGTTCCGCCCTGCGCGTCGAAGGGCATGGGCGTCCACGTCGCGCCGCCGTCGGCGCTCGTCGCGGAGCCACCTTGCCCCACGACGTACGCCTTCTTCCCGTCGCGGGCGAAGCCGAGGCCCTGGAAAGGTGCGTTGACGTGGGTGATCCACGTCTTGCCGCCGTCGGCGCTCCTCACGAGGCCGGTCGAAGCGGCGCCCCAGACCGTGCTCGGGTCTTTCGGGTCGGCGGCGAGCGAGAACAGCTGCGGCGGCTCCGCGTCGACGACGCTCCACGTGTTGCCCGCGTCCAACGAGGCGTACACCTGGCCGCGATAGTAGCCCCACAGGTGGGTGGGGTCAGCGGGGCTCACGGTCATGGCGTGGAAATCGGCCGCTTTTTCGAGCGCAAGGACGTGCCACGTGTAGCCGCCATCCGTGCTCTGCTGGACCCCGATGTTTCCCCCACCGCGGGGGTGGCCGCTCGTCCAGAACGTGTCCCCGTCGGTGGGGTGCATGCTGAAACCCATGTAATCGTCCTGGGCCTCGCCGACCCTCACCCACCCCGTGCCGTTGTCGCCGCGCATGAGGCCGTAGTGCGTGGCCACGAAGAGCTGACCCGGGGCCTCTGGGTTCACGGCGATACCGTGGACGTCGCCGAATCTCGTGACCGGCGTGAGGATGCGGGGCCCGTCCGCGGCCGGGTCGCCTCCGCGCGAGAGCACGAGGATCCCGACGATGACGACGACCCCGATGCCGACGGCGACGAGGAGCCCGGCTCTCCTCGTGGAGCGCGCGGCGGTGGTCTTGCGTCCTCTCGTCATCGACA
>DATDQL010000260.1:0-9279 GCA_035292305.1 Thermoplasmatota archaeon | reverse complement strand
CCTCGGACGTCGGGGCCCGCGCGGCCCTCATCGAGAAGATCCGGTCGAAGAGCGCCCGCGTCGGCGTCGTCGGCCTCGGCTACGTCGGCCTCCCGTTCGCGGTCGAGAAAGGCAAGGTCGGGTTCCACGTCGTCGGCATCGAGCAGAACCCACGCCGCTGCGAGCGCGTGAACCGCGGCGAGAACTACATCCCGGACGTGCACGACCACGAGCTCAAGGACCTCGTGACGCGCGGCCTCCTCCGCGCGGTGCCGAACTTCGACGCCGTCGCCGAGTGCGACGTCGTCGTCATCTGCGTGCCGACGCCGCTCACGAAGAACCTCACGCCCGACCTCTCGTTCGTCGAGAACGTCACGCGCGAGCTCGCGAAGCACCTGCGCCCCGGGCAGCTCGTGAGCCTCGAATCCACGACGTACCCCGGCACGACGGACGAGATCATGCTCCCGATCCTGCAGAGGTCCGGCCTCCAGGTCGAGAAGGACTTCTTCCTCGCGCACTCCCCGGAGCGCGTGGACCCTGGCAACAAGCGGTACACGACGAAGAACACGACGAAGATCGTCGGCGGCGTAGGGCCGGCGTCGCTCGACGTCGCGGTCGCGTTCTACTCGCAGACGATCGAGCGCGTCGTGCCGGTGTCGAGCGCAAAGGCCGCGGAGATGGTCAAGGTCTTCGAGAACACGTACCGCGCGGTCAACATCGCCCTCGTGAACGAGCTCGCGCTCCTGTGCGACCGGATGGACCTCGACGTCTGGGAAGTGCTCGGCGCGGCGTTCACGAAACCCTTCGGCATCCAGCCTTTCTGGCCTGGCCCCGGCGTCGGCGGACACTGCATCCCGCTCGACCCGCACTACCTCGAGTGGAAGGCCAAGGAGTACAACTTCAACACGCGGTTCATCGCGCTCGCCGGCGAGATCAACCGCCGCATGCCGGAGTTCGTGCGGGACAAGACGTTCCGCGCGCTCAACCGGCTCGGCATCGCGCCCGCGAAGGCGAAGGTCCTCGTCCTCGGCGTCGCGTACAAGAAGGACCTCGCAGACTTCCGCGAGTCGCCGAGCGTGGACGTCATCCGACTCCTCAAGGCCGACGGGGTCCGCGTGTCCTACCACGACCCGTTCGTCCCTTCGTTCGACGACCACGGGCTCGCGATGACGGGCGTGCCGCTCACGGACGCGAACCTCGCCGCAGCGGATCTCGTCCTCGTCACGACGGACCACACGGGCGTCGACTACGAGCGCGTCGCGGCGAAAGCGAAGCACGTTCTCGACACGCGCAACGCCCTCAAGGCCGTGAAGCACCGGGAGAAGGTCACGCGTCTATGAGCGAGCGCAGCGGCCGTGTCACGGAGCGCTCGCAGGCGCGGAGTGACACGAGCGAAGCGTGCCGCGAGCACGCTCAGACCGCGCGAGGGACGAGCGAGGTCGAACGATGACGGTAGGGGTCATCGGCGCCGGCGCGTGGGGGCGCAGCCACGTGCGCACCCTGCAGGAGATGGGCGAGCTCGCGGTCGTCGTCGAGGCGCACGCCCCGACGCGCGAGAAGGTGCTCGCGGACTTCCCGGGCGTCCCCGTCGTCGCGGACCTCGCCGAGGCCCTCAAGGGCGACGCGAAGGCGTTCGTCGTCGCCACGCCCGCGGCGACGCACTTCGACGTCGCGACGCGGATCCTCACCGCAGGGAAGGACGTCCTCGTCGAGAAGCCGCTCACGCTCTCGTCGGCCGAAGGGGAGCGCCTCGTCGCCGCGGCGGACGCCGCCGGCCGCGTCCTCATGGTCGGGCACCTCCTCCTCTACGACCCCGGCACGGCCGCGCTCGCCGCGGCTCTGCGCGCCGGTCGCATCGGCGAGCTGCGCTCGGTCGCGATCGAGAGGCTGAAGCTCGGCCGCGTGCGCCGCGAGGAGGACGTGCTCTGGAGCTTCGGGGTCCACGACATCGCGGTCATGCTCGACCTCGTCGGCGCCGAACCTGTGCGAGTCGACGCCTCCGGCCACGCGGTGCTGCAGCCGCGCGTCGCGGACGACGTCCACGTGCACATGACGTTCCCGGGCGACGTCCGCGCGCACCTGCACGTCTCGTGGCTGTGGCCCGAGACGCGCCGCCGGACGACGCTCGTCGGCTCGAAGGCGATGCTCACGTACGACGAGGTACGCCGCGAGGTGCGGCTGCATCGCCGGCACGTGGGCGCCGACCTCAAGGAGGCGGACGAGGGGGACGAGGTCCTCTTCTCCGGCGAGGCGCAGCCCCTGCGCGCGGAGCTCGAGCACTTCCTCGCGTGCGTGCGGACGCGGGCCCGGCCACGGTCGGACGGGACGCAGGGCGTCCGCGTCCTCCGCGTGCTCGAGCGCGCCGGCGCCGCGATGGGGGGTGCCCATGGCGCGTGACGTGGTCGTCCTCGCGTACAACTTCCCGCACCGCAAGACGCAGGACTTCCTCTTCCGCCTCCACGTCGAGGGGTTCCGCGTCGCCGGCGTCGTCGCCGCCGACGCGGTCGAGCTCGGCATCCCGCCGGCGGCCGTCCGCACGAAGGTGCGCCACGGCGGCCTCGTCCACCCGAAGGCCGTGGCCGCGCGGCTCGGGATGCCCTACGGCGTCGCTGCGCACGACGGCGACGAGGCCGCCCGGCTGCTGAAGGCAAGCGGCGCCGAGGTCGGGGTCATCGCAGGGGCGCGGATCCTTCCGAAGCGCATCATCGACCTCGTCCCGAAGGGCATCGTGAACTTCCACCCCGGCCTCATCCCCGAGGCGCGCGGGCTCGACGCGATGCTGTGGTCCGTCCGCGCGGGGCTCCCGCTCGGCGTCACCGCGCACCTCGTCGACGAGCGCGTCGACGCGGGGCGCGTCCTCGTGCGGCACCGCATCCCGGTCCATCCGGACGACACCGCGTTCGACCTCTCCGAACGGCTGTACGAGACCCAGCTCGACCTCCTGCGCCCGGCCGTCGAGGCCGCCCTCGACGGGAAGGGCGAGACGGTTCCGAAGGGCTCTTCCTACAATCGGAAGATGCCGCCCGAGATGGAACGGGAGACCGTCGCCATGGTGCCCGAGTACTGCCGCAGCCACGCGTGGAAGGGATGAGCCTGGAGCGCCCCGAGACGATCCCGCCCATGGATCTCCGCGGCGAGGTCGCCGAGCTCTGGAAGGAGCTCGCGCCCGCGCTCGAAGCCGTCCTCAGGTCGGGCCACTTCATCCTCGGTCCGTCCGTCGAGGCGTTCGAGCGCGAGACCGCCCGCTACCTCGGCGTGAAGCACGCGATCGGCCTGAACTCGGGCACGGACGCGCTCGTCCTCGCTTTGCGCGCCGTCGGGGTCAAGCCTGGGGACGAGGTCATCGTCCCCTCGTTCACGTTCTTCGCGACCGCGGAGGCCGTGAGCTCGATCGGCGGCGTGCCCGTCATGGCGGACGTCGACGCCGCGACGTTCACGATCGACACCGCGCACGCGCGAAAGCTCGTGACCCCGCGCACGAAGGCCGTCATCCCCGTCCACCTCTACGGCCAGACCGCGGACATGGACCCGCTCCTGGACCTCGCGCGCGAGAAGGGCCTCAAGATCGTCGAGGACGTCGCGCAGGCCTTCGGGGCGAAGCACAAGGGCAGACAGGCGGGCACGCTCGGCGACGCGGGCGCGTTCTCGTTCTTCCCGACGAAGAACCTCGGCTGCTACGGCGACGGCGGCATGGTCACGACCGCGGACGACGCGGTCGCGACGTCCATCCGCAAGCTCCGCACGCACGGCTCGCTCAAGAAGTACCACAACGAGGAGATCGGGTACAACTCGCGCCTCGACGAGGTGCAGGCCGCGATCCTCCGCGTCAAGCTCCCGAAGGTCGACGCGTGGAACGAGGCCCGGCGACGCGTGGCGAAGGCGTACGACACCGGCCTCGCCGGCCTCCCGGGCGTCACGACCCCGAAGGTCGCGCCCTGGGGCACGCACGTCTTCCACCAGTACACGCTACGGGTCGACGGCGCGCGCCGCGACGGGCTCCAGGCGCGGCTCGCCGACGCGGGCGTGTCCACGATGGTCTACTACCCCGTCCCCATGCATCGGCTGCCGGTCTACGCGAAGGGCGCGCCGCACCTGCCCGTGTCGGAGGCCGCGGCCGCGGAGGTCCTGAGCCTCCCCATGTGGCCTGGCATGCCGGAGGCGACCACAGAGCGCGTCGTCCTCTCGGTCCGGAAGGCTCTCACTGCGTGAGCGGGTGGTCCGACCACGTCCCTCCTCGACCGGCTGACCCCGGAGCCCGCCTTCGCGCGCTCCACGCTCCTGATGATGCGCGGGAGCGCGGGCGCGGCCCTCCTCCCCCTCGCCGCGGCGCCGATCCTCGCGCGGCTGTACGACCCCGCGGACTTCGGCCACCTCGCCGTGTTCCTCGCCGTCACGACGGTGCTCGGCGTCGTCGCGGGCATGCGGTACGCGTGGGCCGTACTGCAGCCGGAGTCCGAGCAGGCCGCTCGCGACGTCTTCGTCCTGAGCGCGTTCCTCTCCGCCGTCGTCGGCGTCGTCGTCCTCCTCGCGACGCTCGTCCTCTGGGCGCCGGCCGCGCGCCTCGTCGGGGACGAGGTCGGCTGGCTCCCGCTCGTCGCCCCGTCGGTCGCGCTCACCGGGCTCTACACGTCCGCGTACTTCTGGATGAACCGGCTCGACGACTTCCGCGGTCTCGGGAGGGCCCGGATCTCCGCCGCCGGCGGGCCGGTCGTCGTGCAGGTCGTGCTCGGCCTCGCGCGCCTCGGCGTGCCCGGCCTCGTCGTCGGGCAGGTCGTGGGGCAGGCTCTATCGCTCGCCGCGTTCGGCCGCGCCGTCTGGCGCGGGGATCTGTGGCGCGGGACGACGTGGGACGCGATGTGGACGCAGGGGAAACGGTACCGCGACTTCGCCCTCTACTCGCTCCCCTCGGCGCTCGTGAACGCGGTCACGAACCAGGCGCCGGTCGTGCTCCTCGCGGGCTACTTCGGCGCGGTCGTCGTCGGCCTCTTCAACCTCGCGACGCGTGTCCTCTCGGCTCCCGTCCAGGTGCTCGCGACCGCGGTCCTCGACGTCTTCAAGACCAAGGCCACGCGCGAGTTCCGCGAGCGCGGCGAGTGCCGGACCGCGTTCCGCCGCACGTTCGGGCTCCTCGCCGGGCTCGCCCTCCTCCCGTTCGCCGCCATCGGCCTCGTCGCTCCGTGGGCCTTCGAGTTCGCGTTCGGCGAGCCGTGGCGCGAAGCAGGCGAGTACGCGCGGCTCCTGCTGCCGTTCTTCTTCCTGCGGTTCGTCGTGAGCCCGCTGAGCTTCGTGTTCGTCGTCGCCGAACGGCAGAGGGTCGACCTCGCGTGGCAGGTCGGCCTCTTCGTCGTCACCATCCTCGGCCTCGTCGTCGGCGGCGTCCTCGCGGACCCTGCGCTCGCGATCGGGATCTTCAGCGCCGTGTACGCGGCCATGTACGTTCTTTACCTCTGGCTCGCGTACGGTGTCGCCGGCGGCCGACGCGCCGCGGGAGGTGCGTGACATGGCGACCGCGGAGCTCGGGGTCCTCACGCCGCTCGGCATCGTCGGCCTCGTCGCGACGCTCCTGACGAGCCTCGTGCTCGGCCTCGCGCTTCGACGCGGCCTCGACGTCGCGATCAAGCCGAGCTTCGTCGCGGCGCTCACGTACCACGTCATCGTCCAGTGGCCGGCGATGCTGCGCTCGGGCGAGGTCCAGGAGTTCCTCGGGGTGCCGGGCGACTTCGTGCTGCTCGTGCACGGCTTCGGGGTCCTCCTCGCCGTGCTCGCGGTCAGGACCGTCCGCGCGCCGGCTCGCGCCGTGTGGGATCGCATCCTCGCGTGGGACGCGGCGGCGCCCGCGGTCGGACGACTCGAGATCCTCGTCGTCCTCGCGCTCCTCGCGGCCGCGACCGCCGTCTACCTCGCGTACGTCCCGTGGACCTCGACCGGGCTCTACGCGATCCTGTTCGACCCGTCCACCTCGAAGGAGGCGCGCGAGGCATCGCTCAAACTTCTCGAGAACCCTGTCCTCGCGTACATGCACCTCTTCGCGGCGAAGGTCCTCGCGCCCGTCCTCGCGTGCCTCCTCGTCCTCCGCCCGCTCCCCTCGCGCGGCCGCGCCCTCGCGTTCGGCGCGCGCGTGTGCGTGTTCGTGTTCGCGGTCGCGGCCGCGAGCCTCTCCGGCGCGCGGATGTTCCCGCTCCTCGTCACGCTCGCCGCCGCCGGCGCGTTCATGCTCAAGGACCCGCGCCGCATCCGCGTCCCCCTCCTCGTCGCCTTCGCGGTCCTCGGACTCTACATCCTCGCCGCGCAATCGCGGCTTCGCGAGGGCGAGGCGCTCACCCCGGGCGCGCTCACGGAGTACGCGTTCGTCAACGTCCTGTGGCGGCGCGTCCTCGGCGCGACGGTGACGAACGGCATGTTCACGGTCGACTTCGCGCAGCTCCACGGGTTCCTCGGCGCCTTCGGCTGGCCGCGCCTCGCGGACCTCTACGGATTCGAACCGACGAGCCTCGGGAGCGCCGTCTACCAGGCCTACTACCTCGACTCGCCCGTCCCCTCGGGCGTCGCGAACACGAGCATGGTGTTCGTGTACTACGCGTACTTCGGCCTCGTCGCGATCCCCATCGCGGTCCTCCTCGCGCTCTCGCTCGACGTCGTCGTGCCGCTCGCGGGGCGGCTCAGCCCGTCGTACACCGTCTGCCTGCTCGTCGTGACCGCGCTCGGGACGCTGTCGCTGACCTACTCGGAGTTCACGACCGCGCTCGTCACGCACGGCATCCTCACGGGCATCCTCTTCGTCACGGGGCTCGCGTTCGCCTTCGGCCACATCCGGAGGCCCGAACGTCGTGGCGCGTAAGGTCGTCCACCTCACGACGGTGCACCCGCCGTACGACACGCGCATCTTCGAGAAGGAATGCCGCACGCTCGCCGAGGCGGGGTACGAGGTCGTCCTCGTCGTGCCCGCGGAGGCGGACGCGGAGCGCGCCGGCGTGCGCGTCCGCGCCGTGCCGCTCCCACGGTCCCGCCGCGAGCGCGCGACGCGCACGGCGTGGCGAGTCTACAAGGCGGCGCTCGCGGAGCGCGGCGACGTGTACCACTACCACGACCCCGAGCTCATGCCCATCGGCCTCCTCCTGCGCCTGCGCGGCAAGCGGGTCGTGTACGACGCGCACGAGAAGGTCGCCGCGCAGGTGTCCTACAAGGACTGGATCCCCCGGGTGCTCCGCAAGCCCGTGTCGTGGGCCGTCCGCGCCGTCGAGGCGGTCAACGCGCGCGTCGTCACCCGCGTCGTGGCGGCGTGGCCCGCGATCGCGGCGCAGTTCCGACCGAGGGACGTCGTGCTCGTGCGCAACTTCCCGCGGCTCGAGGAGTTCACGGCGGTCGAACCGACGCCGTACCTCGACCGCGCCCCCGTCGTCGCGTACGTCGGAGGGCTCACGCCGGAGCGCGGAGCGCGCGAGATGTTCCGCGCCATCGACCTCGTCCCCGCGGACCTAGGGGCTCGCCTCGTCATCGGCGGGACGTTCTACCCGGAGTCGCTCGACGAGGACGCGAAGAAGGCCGGGCCGCGCGTCGAGCGCCTCGGATGGCTGAAGCGCCCGGAGGTCGCGCGCCTCCTCGGCTCCGCGCGCATGGGCCTCGTCCTCTTCCAACCCGCGCCGAACCACCTCGAATCCGAGCCCAACAAGCTCTTCGAGTACATGGCCGCAGGCCTGCCCGTCGTCGCATCCGACTTCCCGAACTTCCGAGGGGTCGTCGAGAGCACGCGTTGCGGCATCCTCGTCGACCCCACGGACCCGGCCGCGATCGCGGGAGCGATCGAGCGGCTCCTTCGGGACCCGAAGGAGGCCGAGGCGATGGGCGCGCGCGGGGCCGCGGCGGTCCGCGCCAAGTACCACTGGGGCCCTGAGGGCGCGAAGCTGCTCGCCCTGTACGAAGAGCTCCTCGCCAAGGCGGGGCACGGGCCGGCGACGCCGCACCGGTAGAACGGACGCGAGGCGTACGCAGTAGGGCAGGACCTTGGCGTCCTTGGCCCCGTTGGCGTCCTTCGCGCGCCAAGAAACGCCTTATAAGCGGGCAGGAACGTCCCCGCCCCGCTTGCGCGAGGAGGCCCCGACGTGAAGGTCGTCGCCATCGTCGGAGCCCGGCCCCAGTTCGTGAAGGCCGCGGTCGTCTCGCGCGCCCTGCGCTCGCGGCCCGGTGTCGAGGAGTTGCTCGTCCACACGGGGCAGCACTACGACCCCGCGATGTCGGACGTGTTCTTCGCGGAGCTCGGCGTCCCGCCTCCGTCGCACCACCTCGGCATCGGCTCCGGGAGCCACGGCGCCCAGACGGGGCGCATGCTCGAGGCGATCGAGAAGGTCGTCCTCGCGGAGCGGCCGGAGTGGGTCCTCGTCTACGGCGACACGAACACGACGATGGCCGGCGCGCTCGCGGCCGCGAAGCTCCAGGTCAAGGTCGCGCACGTCGAGGCGGGCCTGCGGTCCTTCAACCGGCGCATGCCCGAGGAGATCAACCGCGTCGTCGCGGACCACGTGGCCGACCTCTGCCTCGCTCCGACGGAGACGGCGGTCGCGCACCTGCGCCGCGAAGGCATCCCGGACGCGAAGGTCCGCAACGTCGGCGACGTGATGTACGACGTCGCCCTCGCGTTCGGCGAGAAGGCGGACGCGAAGAGCGCGCTCGTGAGTGAGCTCGGCCTGCGGCACGGCAAGTACGTCCTCGCGACGGTGCACCGCGCCGAGACGACCGACGACCCGCGACGGCTGCGCGTCGTCCTCGAGGCGCTCACGCGCGTCGCCGCGCGCATGCCGGTCGTGCTCCCCATCCATCCCCGCACGCGCAACGCCGCGGCCGCCGCGGGGCTCCTGCGCGACGCCGTCGCCGGGCTGCACGTCATCCCGCCCGTCGGGTACCTCGACATGGCCGCGCTCGAGCGGCACGCCGGCGTCGTCGCGACGGACTCCGGCGGCGTGCAGAAGGAGGCGTTCTTCCACGGGGTCCCGTGCGTGACGCTTCGCGAGGAGACGGAGTGGACGGAGCTCGTCGAGGCGAAGTGGAATCGCCTCGTCCCGCCCATCGACGCCACGACGATCGCGCAGGCCATCCTCGAGGCCGTCGGCACGCGCGGCGCGGTCATCGCGCCGTACGGCCGCGGCGACGCCGCGGAGCGCGTGGCGGACGCGCTCCTCGAGGGCGGATGACCGAGCGCACGGGCCGTGCGACGGAGTCGTCTCGCCGGTCACGTCCGGCGAGACTCACCGCGCCAGCAGGCGCGGTGTGGCGAGCGACGGAGGAGCGAGGACGTTGAGGGTCGTG
>DATDQL010000259.1:0-5683 GCA_035292305.1 Thermoplasmatota archaeon | reverse complement strand
CCCCGCCGCCCCACCACCGCAACGGCAACTCGCCCCCGGCCGCGTCCGCAGCGACGCCCCCGCCGCCGCCGCCCGAGCTCCCGCCCGCGGTGCTCGACGCGCCCGCGGCCCCGCCCGAGCCGCCCGTGCTCCCGCCCCCCGCGGAGTTCCCGACGCTCCCGGACTGGACGCCGCTCGGAAGCTTCTGCGGTTGGGCGCAGGACCTCCCGACGGAGTGCGGCACGGTCTCGCTCGCGGCGCGGCTGATCTCGGTCCCGGCCGGCAACATCTGGGTCGCGAAGACGGAGAACCCGAAGTTCACGACCAAGCCGAAGTTCCGGCCGCACTCGGACTACCACCACCACGCGCACCACAATGGCGAGCTGAACGCGTTCCAGTACCACGAGTTCTGAGTCCACGAAGGCGCGAACGGAACGACGACGACGAAGCGAACGACGACCCGAAGGAGCCTGACCCCATGATCCCCGCGAAGACGACGACCGAGCCCGCAACGACGACCGCGCCCCTTGAGGACCCGCTCGACGCGTGGGACGCGCTCGAGGAGATCGACGTGCCGGAGGAGGCGATCCTCGCCGCGCCGCGGGAGGACGACGGCATCACGGCGGCGTGGGAGCCCGGCCTGATCCGGGCGCCGGAACGCGTGGCGTAGGCGTCAGAGACAGACGTAGATCCCGGTCGGCAGCTTGCGGCACACACCGACGTCGGGGAGGCCGCTGCCTCCGCCGCAGGTCGGGAAGTCGCACATGAGCACGCGGGAGGGCCGGAAGACGCGCATCGCAGGTCGAGCGCGGTCGGGCTGCTTCACGGTTTCTGCGGCTTGCGCCCTCGGCTCCGTACGCTCACCGGAACGGCCTTCGCCTCGTGGTCGAGGACGGGCGGGAGGTGCCCGTAGCGGAGGACGAGGTCGAGGTACTGCCCCGTGTACGACACGTCGGCCTGCTTCGCGACCTCTTCCGGGGTCCCTTCCGCGACGACGCGGCCGCCTTTCTCGCCGCCCTCGGGACCGAGGTCGACGATCCAGTCCGCGGTCTTGATGACGTCGAGGTTGTGCTCGATGATGAGCACGGTGTTGCCGCCCTCCACGAGCCGGTCGAGCACGCCGAGCAAGCGCTTGATGTCGTCGAAGTGCAGGCCCGTCGTGGGCTCGTCGAGGATGTACATCGTGCGCCCGGTCGCGCGCTTCTGCAGCTCCGTCGCGAGCTTCACGCGCTGGGCCTCGCCGCCGGACAGCGTCGTCGCGCTCTGGCCGAGCCGCATGTAGCCCAAGCCGACGTCCTGCATCGTCTGCAGCGCGCGCGCCACCTGCGGGATGTCCTTGAAGAACGCCACGCCCTCGTCGATGCTCATGTCGAGGACCTCGCGGACGTTCTTCCCGTTGTAGCGGACCGCGAGCGTCTCGCGGTTGTACCTTGCGCCCTTGCACACTTCGCACGGCACGTACACGTCGGCGAGGAAGTGCATCTCGATCTGGACGACGCCGTCGCCCTCGCACGCTTCGCAACGGCCGCCCTTCACGTTGAACGAGAAGCGGCCCTTCTCGAAGCCGCGGACCTTCGCGTCGGGCGTCGAGGCGAACAGCTCGCGGATGGGCGTGAAGACGCCGGTGTACGTCGCCGGGTTCGAGCGCGGGGTGCGACCGATGGGCGACTGGTCGATGATGATGACCTTGTCGAGGTGCTCGACGCCGTCGATGCGGTCGTGCGCGCCCGCCGCGACGTTCGCGCCGTTCAACGAGCGCGCGAGCGCCTTGTACAGGATCTCGTTGACGAGCGTGCTCTTCCCCGAGCCGGAGACGCCCGTGACGCAGACGTTCACGCCGAGCGGGATCTCTACGTCGACCGCCTTGAGGTTGTTCTCGCGCGCGCCGCGCACGACGAGCGCCTTGCCGTTGCGCTGCCGGCGTCGCGCGGGCACCGCGATGCCGTCGCGGCCGGAGAGGTACCGGCCCGTCGTGGAGTCCGGGTTGGCGAGGATCGCGTCCGGCGGACCTTCCGCGACCACGCGGCCGCCGTGCTCGCCCGCTCCCGGGCCGAGGTCGAGGACCCAGTCCGCGCTGCGGATCATCTCCTCGTCGTGCTCGACGACGATGAGCGTGTTGCCGAGGTCCCGCAGCCCCTTCAGGGACTGGATGAGCCGGCGGTTGTCGCGCTGATGTAGCCCGATGGAGGGCTCGTCGAGGATGTACAGGACCCCGACGAGGCCCGACCCGATCTGCGTCGCGAGGCGGATGCGCTGAGCCTCGCCGCCGGAGAGCGTCGCGCTCGACCTGTCGAGCGAGAGGTAGTCGAGGCCGACGTCCTTCATGAAGCGCAGGCGCTCGCGGATCTCCTTGACGACCTCGTGCGCGATCTTGCGCTCTCGCGCGTCCATCTCGTCCTCGATGCGCTCCGCCCACGCATGGAGGAGCTCGACCGGCATGCGAGTGACGTCGTGGATCGACATCCCGGCCGAGCCCGGTTTGTCCAACTTGCGCTTCGACCCCGGACCGACCGTGATCGCGAGGACCTCCTTCTTCAGCCGCGCGCCGCGGCAGTCCTTGCACGGCCGCGTAGCCATGAGCTCCTGGATCTTCTCCCGCTTGCGCTCGCTCTCGGTTTCCTTGTAGTACCGCTCGAGGCGGTTGCAGATGCCCTCGAACTTGTCGAAGCCGTCCCACCACACGGTGCCGTCCTTGCCGGAGTACTTCATGCGGATCGGCTCGCGCGTGCCGAGGAGCACCATGTCCTGCTGCTTCTTCTGCAGCAGCTTCCACGGCGTGCGCAGGTCGAACGCGCCCGCCTTCGCGACGTGCGCGAGCTCCTTGTAGATCCACGGCGACGCCTGCCCCACGATCGGATGCAGCGCGCCGTTGTTCAGGCTCTTCATGTCGTCCACGACGACGCTCGCCGGGTCCACCTCGAGGTTGAACCCGAGGCCGCTGCACGCCGGGCACGCGCCGTGCGGCCCGTTGAATGAGAACATGCGCGGGTGGAGCTCGGGCAGGCTGAAGCCGCATTCCGAGCAGCCGAAGTTCTGCGAGAACGTCGCGTCCTTGCCGTCGACGTTGACGATGACGAGCCCCTCGCCGAGGCGCAACGCCTGCTCGACGGAGTCGTTGAGGCGCGAGGCCAACGCCCGCACCTCGTCCTCGCTCGTCCCTCGCTCGGACCGGTCCGGCTCGCGGCCCGCTTCGCTCGCGCCACTCCGTCCCTTCGGGGACTCCGTGGCGCGGCCGCTCCGCCGGACGACCACGCGATCGACGACCACGTCGACGCTGTGCTTGTCGTAACGGCCCATCTTCCACTCGCCGTCGACGTCGCCGAGCTTGCCGTCGACGCGGACCCGCTGGAAACCCTGGTGCTTCAGCTCCTGCAAGAGCTTCCGGTACTCGCCCTTGCGGTCGCGCACGACGGGGGCGAGCACCTGGACCTTCGCGCCCTCCGGGTTCTCGAGGACGCGGTCGACGATCTCCTGCGCCGTCTGTCGCTTGATGACGGCACCGTCGTTCGGGCAGTGCGGCACGCCGAGGTTCGCGAACAGCACGCGGAGGTAGTCGTAGATCTCCGTGACCGTGCCGACGGTCGAGCGCGGGTTCTTCGACGTCGTCTTCTGGTCGATCGAGATCGCGGGCGAGAGGCCCTCGATCGAGTCGCAGTCCGGCTTCTCCATTTGCCCGAGGAACTGCCGCGCGTACGCGCTCAGGGACTCGACGTACCGGCGCTGGCCCTCGGCGTAGAGCGTGTCGAACGCGAGGCTGGACTTGCCGGAGCCGGACAGCCCCGTGACGACGACGAGGCGGTTCCGCGGGAGCGTGACGTCGATGTCCTTCAGGTTGTGCTCCCGGGCGCCCCGGATCACGATCTCGTCTTTCATGGTCTCGCTTCGCTCGACGCGGCGCCTCCGCCGCCCCGCTTGGCTCGGGCGCCTCCGTGCCTTTCGGCACTCCGTCGCACGGCCGGGTCGGCGCCGCCGAGGGGTCGCCGATGGCCCCACTTCGTAGATGAAGTTTCAGGGGGAGCGGACCGAACGTTCGGATGAGGAACGGCCTTCGACCCCGCGTGAGCGGCGCCGCCCGGCGCCACCCCTCACGGCGTGGAGCCGAGGACGGAGAGCGGCCGGCAGGTTTTCGACCCGCACCGATCGGGAGGGGGGCATCGGATCCTCAAAGCGGCGGCGGGACCTCGTCGGGGGCGTTCGGGTCGCCGTTGCAATCGGGGTCGGCCGTGTAGTCCGTCCTGCCGTCCCCGTCGTTGTCGATCCCGTCCTGGCAGACTGCGATCTCCGTCCCCGTCCAGCTGTTGCACGGAGGGTCCTCCGCGTCGATGAGCCCGTCGCCGTCGTTGTCGAAGCCGTCCGAGCACGGCGGACCCACGCGGGCGGGCAGCTCGAGGCCCGATGGGAAGTCCGGCGAATCGTAGAGGATGAACATGCCTTCGTTCAGGTCGTGCGCGACGGTCTCGAAGAGGATGAGAAGCTGATCCCCCGAGACCGCGCGAGCCGGGAACTCCACGTCGTACCTCGCGAGCCCCGGTTGGACGGGGACGTCGACCCAGAACGAATCTCCGTCGGACCCGGACTCGGCGTACGCCTCCCAGACGATCCACAGCTGCTGGTGGGTGGGATCGCCGGCCCGCGGGTCGCGGGGCCCCATCTGGGCCCAGAACGACAGGTGCCAGGTCGATCCGGGGACGACGAACGGGTCCGGCGGGCTCCACACCCACGCGGGGGACAAGACCCACAGCAAGGACCGCACGTCCACGGAGCCCACGTCGTGGTACGTCGCCGGCACCGCCTGCATGCCGGGGGTCGGGTCCATCGAAGGCGTCGGAAACTGGGAGATCGCGGTCAGGAGCAGGAGGCCGGCGGCCAGACCGAGGTCGCCGGGATCTTCGCGGATCCTGTCGACGGTGTACTCGGCTCCCGCCGCGTTCGGGTGGACGCGCGCGTTCCCCGCGGGCGTGTCCGAATGGAAGAAAAGCTTCAGAGGGCCCTCGGCCGACGCCGGTGCCGAGAACGCGCCCGACGCCCCCACGAGGCACGCGACGACCAGCGAGGCCACTAGGCTCGCTCTGCGACCATCGCTGCAGGCCCGCGGCATTCCGACTCCCGAGATCACCAGGCGCCGTGCGCTTATATCGGTTCTCCGCGGAGCGTGGACGTCGCGACGGCCCACTTTCGACCGGCCCCTCCGGCCCCTCATTCCCCCGCGCCCCACCCACGTCCCCTGGCGCGTCCCTCGTGTTCTCTCGCGCTTCCCCCGCGTTTCCCTCGCTCACTGCGCCATCGCCGTTCCCGCGATCCACCCCGTCGTCCAAGCGTTCTGGAAGTTGAACCCCCCCGTGAGACCGTCCACGTCCAGGACCTCGCCCGCGAGGTGCAGTCCCGGGCACACCCGGCTCTCCATCGTCGCCCAATCGACCTCCTTGCGGCGCACGCCTCCGCATGTCACGATCTCCTCGCGGAAATCGCCCTTGCCGACGACCTCGTACAGGCCGCGCTTCAGCTCGCCGACGAGGGCGTCGAGGCCTTTGCGCGGCGCCTCGGCCCACCGCGTCGCCGGGTCGATCCCCGCGGCGGCGACGAGGCGCTCCCACAGCCGCCGCGGCACGGCGGGCGCGAACGCGTGCGCACCCACCGTGCCCTTCGGGTGCTCGCGACGGACGACCTCGGCCGCGGCGCGCAGCGCCGCGTCGTCGAGGGCCGG
>DATDQL010000258.1:0-4507 GCA_035292305.1 Thermoplasmatota archaeon | reverse complement strand
GCCGGCAGTGCAAGGCCGAGTTCCCGGACCTCCTGCAGCTCGTCCCGGTCGTGGAGGTCGGGCCCCTCGAGCTCTTCTTCGGGCGCGGGCGCGAGGCCGTGCTCAAGGTCGGGGCGCTCGCGACGCTGTGGATCGCCGCCTATCTGCTCCTGAAGTTCCTCGCATGATCAAGCGGTTCCTCTCGCGGATCCGTTCCGGATTGCGCCGTCTCATCAAGGGCAAGTCGTCGGTCACGATCGGGATCTACGGCTCGCCGAACGCGGGCAAGACGATGCTCGCGAACCGCGTCTGCGAGGACTGGGACAAGGAAGCCCTCGGCAGCGTGTCCGACGTCCCGCACGAGACGCGTCGCGTGCAGGTGCGCCAGCAGGTCGTGCTGCGCAACGGAGGCCGCGAGCTCGCGATCGACGTCATGGACACGCCGGGGCTCGCGACGCACGCCTCCGCGATGGACCTCGAGATCTTCTACCAGATGGACCCGAGCGAGGCCCGCGCCCGCGCGAAGGAAGCGACGGACGGCATGCTCGACGCCATCCGGAAGCTCGAGACGCTCGACGGCATGATCCTCGTCATCGACAGCTCGACCGACCCGTACCAGCAGGTCAACACGACGCTCCTCGCCCACGTCCGCGCCCGCAACCTTCCGGTCGTCATCGCCGCGAACAAGATCGACCTCAAGGAGGCGCGGCCTGACCGGGTCGTGAAGGCGTTCCACCGGTTCAAGGTCATCCCGGTCTCAGCGAAGGACCACAAGAACTTCGAGGCGCTCTACGAGGCGATCCTCGACCAGTTCGGGTGACCGGCGCGGCGGTACGCAGCGACGCTGAGTCTTGAGAGGCCCCTCCGGGTCGCATCCGGGCCGTGAAGGCGACGCAGAACCGGTTTCCTTCCATGAGTCGCGAATCGCCGGTCATTCGCGAAGGCGGCTCCCAGGGGGGCGTTCGGGCTTGCTGGAATCGACGAATCGCCGTATTCCCTTTCCGAACGGGACGGCGTCGAAGTTCACGAGGTAGCCTAGACGGCACGCCGATAGCCGAAGGTACGTCAGGGTCTGCGCGACGTGAACGGGCAGGATCGTCTCCACCGCCTTGAACTCCAACAGGATCGCACGGTCTACGATCGCGTCGGCCCGGCATCGCGCCCCCAGCCGCTCCCCCTTGTAGCAGATCGGGAGATCGACCTCGGTCGCGATCTCGTGCCCGCGACCGCGAAGTTCGCGCACCGAGCCCTCGACGTACGCGCGTTCAGGGAGGCCGGTGCCCAGCTCACGCCGGACTTCCGTGAGTGCGTTGAGAACCTGAGTTCCCGTCGTGTTCAGTTGGACGGAGGGTTCCCGGCTCGCTTCGCGTTCGACAGGCACGCCGAGGATGCGTCGTATGCCTCCTTAAGGCTCGTCCGGAGTCGACTTCGACCTCAGGACACTCCCGGCCTCTGCGCCGCGTTGATGGCCCGCGTCCGGCCTGGAGGGTCTTCCTCGACGTCTCTGCGTCGCTGCGCACCGCTGGGCGCGTCATCCGCGTCGCCTTCATGGCCCGCGTCCGGCCTGGAGGGTCTTCCTCGATGTCTCTGCGTCGCTGCGTACCGCTGGGCGCGTCTTCCGCGTCGCCTTCGTGGCCCGCGTCCGGCCCGGAGGGCCTTCCTCGACGTCTCTGCGTCGCTGCGTACCGCCCGGCCGCGCCTCAGAGCGTCCCCTCGTACACCGTGAGCGCCACGACACGGATCGTGCCCTCCACCGTCGCGTTCCCGAGGAAGCGCAGCGTCCACGTCCCTACGGGCGGGTCGCGCACCTGCTCGACGCGGTCGATGCGGCTCCCCGGCGTCGACTCCGCGTGGCGCACGGTGCCGGTCGGGTCGACGAGCTCGAGCCGCGTCGGCCCCGTGATGTTCAAGTCCATGTCGAGCGCGAGGGCCGCGAGCTCGCGGTCGTGCGGCCTCACCTCGAAGCGTTCCTCATGGACGCCCTGCTCGCGAGGGCCGTGGTACATCTCGCGCGCGTCCGCGAGGAGGAACCCGCCCGTCGCGCCGGAGCCGTAGACGACGACCTCGGCGTCGAGCTCGACCGCGCCCTTCGCGTCCACGACGCGCGCGTGCCGGAACCAGCGGACGCCCGGGTCCCACGACCACTCCGCGGTCGCGCCGTCTGCCGCGACGCCGACGACGTGGAACCCGTCGCGGCCCTGCTGCACGCTCAGGTTCCACGCGTGGCCGAAGGCGTGCGACTGGAACGTGTCCCCGTCCGTCAGCGGGAACCGCCACATCGCGGCGTGCGCCTCGCCCTCGTGCACGGCGAGTGTGCCCGCGTGGACGCGGGCGACGAACGGGTCGGCGGCGCTGAGCGCGAGGTCGAGCGCGCGGGCGCGATCCGAGACGCCGACGAGGAAGTGCCCGCTCTCGTTCGCGAACACGGTGTGGCGCACGGTCTGCGTCCCCGTGGGCGTCCGCACCTCGACCTCCCACCACGCGCCGAGCTCCCACCACGCCGCGTCGCGGTCGCCCGGGCCCGGCGGCGGACCCCAGGTGCACCCCGCGAGGAGGGCGGGGGCGAGCAGGAGGAGCGCGGCGCGGGGCGCTCCCATCTCAGAGCGACTCCGTGTACCCCAGCATCCCCGTCACGTCGATGACACCGTCGACGTTGCCGGTCCCGATGTACCGTACGCTCCACGTTCCCATCTGCGGCATGGGGATCTCGATGGTGTTGCGGAGGGCGCCCCCGGTCGAGGTCTCGGTGTGGCGCGTCGTCCCCGCGGGGTCGAGGATGTCGATCCGCATCGGACCGGAGAACGTCGCGTCGACCTCGACGACGAGGGACGTCAACGGCCGCTCCTCCTCCGGGACCTCGAAGGTCTCCGTGTGCGTGCCGCTCCCGCTCGGTCCCTCGTAGTAGTCGCGTCCGCGCAGGAACCACCAGGCGCCCGTCGATCCGGTCCCCGAGTCCACGACGGTCGCGACGAGCCGCGGCCGGCCGTCCGGCTCCCGGACCTCGAGGTCGCGGAACCACATCGTCCGCGGATCGTAGTCGAACGCGATCGTCGCCTCGTCCGCCGCCGTGCCGACGAAGCGGTACCGGCCGCCGTCGTTGCGCGACACGAGGTTCCAGTCGCTCCCGAAGAACGGGTTGCCGCTCGTGAACTGCTCGCCGTCCTTCAGCGGGAACTTGTACATGATCGCGTGCCGGCTGCCCTCGTGCGGCGCGAGCAGGTTCCAGTGCACGCGACCGAGGAACGGGTTCGTGTCGTGCAGCGCGTGGTCGAGGGCGGCCTCGCGCGATTCGACCCCGAGCCAGAAGTGGTCGGACTCGTTCAGGAAGTTCGTGAGGCGCACCGTCTGCGCGGGCGCGCCGCGGTGCTCGAACCGGATGTCCCACCACGCGCCGACCGGCCACCACGGCGCGTCCACGCGAGAGGCCTGGGGGGGCGGCGGGCCGTTCCCGTCGTTCGACGCGCACCCGGCAAGGAGGAGGGGCACGAGCAAGAGGGCCGTCGGCATCCCGGCTCGGAGCATCGTGGCTCGCACTGCGGCGTCCCTCATCAACGTTCGTGCTCGCGCGATGCGCCGGAAGAGTCTTGCAGGAGGCCGCGACGAGGGGACGCCATGGACAAGGCGTCCCGGGAGCGCGAGCGCGACGCGCGGCGCTACGCCCACCCACCCAGCCACAGGGCTGCGCCGGTCGACCGCGTGCTCGACGAGGAGGCGGACGAGCGGCCGGGGCCTTCCCCGCACGAGAGGACCGGCATCGAGCGGATGGAGGGAGAAGGCGGAGGGTCGGCGCCGATGCACGACGCGCCGGAGGACGGCGGGGATCTGCGGATCAGGAAGCGGCGCCCGTGAGAATCGGTAGTTGGCCAGGCCCTGGCGGGCGCTGCCGATGCGTGGCCCGGTCGTTCGCGGCAGCTCATTCGTCGAAGACCGAAAGACGGGAAGACCTACCTCTTTGAAGTCTGGTCTTTCGGTCTTCCGGTCTTCGACGAATGCCTTGCCCGCACCCGGCACCGTGGCCAAGGACCGAGAATCCACGAAGACGCGAATGCGCGAAGGGGGCGGTTCGCATCGCCGGCGGCAAGCGCGGCGCCTACGCCTTCCACTCCCGGAGCATCCGGACCATCAACCGCACGCCGACCCCCGAAGCCTGCGTCGGCGAGTACGCCTCGTTGTACGAGTTCGAGCCCTCGCTCCACGCGGTGCCCGCGATGTCGAGGTGCGCCCACGGCCAGGTGCCCGTGAACTTCTTCAGGAACCTCCCGGCCGTGATCGCGCCGCCGGCTCGACCGCCGGAGTTCTTGACGTCCGCGACCTTGCTCTCGATGAGCTTGTCGTACTCGTCGTAGAACGGCAGCACGGCGATGCGCTCGTGCGTGCGCTCCGCGGCGTCCTCGATGCGCCGGAGGAGCCGCGCGTCCGTGCCCATGAGGCCGCTCGCCTGCGCGCGGAGTGCGACGACGCACGCGCCCGTCAGCGTGGCGAGGTCGACGATCGCGGCCGGCTCGTACCGTTGGGCATATGCGAGGGC
>DATDQL010000257.1:0-2251 GCA_035292305.1 Thermoplasmatota archaeon | reverse complement strand
CCATCCCCGCCATTCTTCGGCCCTTCTGCCTCATCCGTCGCCCGTCATATAGGGAACTCTCCCCACCTTGCGTGCCGGGGGGCGTCTTCGGGCACGGGCACGACGAGGAGCGGCCTCAGTCCGCAGGCGAGGCAGCGGTCGACTTGGAACGCCTCGGAGCGGGGCATGCCGCTCAGGTAGAATCCGCAGGTCGGGCAGGCGAGGGCTGCCCTTGCGGTGGTCGCGCTGACCGCGCCGCTCATGTTCCCCATCCCGGGCCTAGAACACGTCTGGGTGTATTGTTCGTTCTCCGGAGTGGATATCCACCCCGGAGGTGACCCATACAGGCCGCCGAGCCCGTTACACAAGACCCTTCGCCGCGAGCGCCCTGTTCCCGGACAGCTGCGGGTCGCCGAAACCCTCTTATGGAAGTCCCAGTATAGCCGCGCCGACGACCCCCATAGGAGGTCGGTTTCTCATGATGGGCAACCAGCAGCCGGTCATCATCCTCAAGGAGGGCACGCGCCGCGACAAGGGCCGCGGCGCCCAGGCGAACAACATCATGGCCGCGCGCGCGGTCGCGGACGCGGTCCGCACGACGCTCGGTCCGAAGGGCATGGACAAGATGCTCGTCGACTCGATGGGCGACGTCGTGATCACGAACGACGGTGTGACGATCCTGAAGGAGATCGACATCGAGCACCCGGCGGCCAAGATGGTCGTCGAGATCGCGAAGACGCAGGACCAGGAGTGCGGCGACGGCACCACGAGCGCCGTCATCATCGCCGGCGAGCTCCTGCGCCGCGCCGAGGAGCTCGTGGACGACGTCCACCCGACGCTCATCAACCGCGGCTACCGGCTCGCGTCCGAGCGCGCCGTTCAGTGGCTCCGCGAGATCGCGACGCCCGTCAAGGCGGACGACGTCAAGACGCTCACGACCATCGCGGAGACCGCGATGACCGGCAAGAGCGCCGCGAACCAGCGCAGCCCCCTCGCGAAGATCGCGGTGGACGCGGTCCGCGCGGTCGTCGAGACGGCCGGCGCGAAGTCGACCTTCGACAAGGACGACATCCAGATCGTGAAGAAGGCCGGCGGCAGCGTGGACGACACGCAGCTCGTCCAGGGCCTCATCGTGGACAAGGAACGCGTCCACTCCGGCATGCCCCCGAACGTGCGCAACGCGAAGATCGCGCTGCTCAACGCGAGCCTCGAGATCAAGAAGACCGAAGTCGACGCGAAGATCAAGATCACGCGCCCGCAGTCGCTGCAGTCCTTCCTCGACGAGGAGGAGAAGACCCTCCGTACGATGGTCGACAAGGTCAAGTCCTCCGGCGCGACGGTCCTCTTCTGCCAGAAGGGCATCGACGACCTCGCGCAGCACTTCCTCGCCCGCGCCGGCGTCTACGCCGTCCGCCGAGTGAAGAAGAGCGACATGGAGAAGCTCGAGCGCGCGACCGGCGGCCGCATCGTCTCGAACATCACCGACCTCACGAAGGACGACCTCGGGTCGGCCGGGCTCGTCGAGGAGCGCCGCATCGGCTCCGACGACCTCACGTTCGTGAGCGAGTGCAAGAACGCCCGCTCCGTGAGCGTCCTGCTCCGCGGCGGTACCGAGCACGTCATCGACGAGATCGAACGCGCCCTCGAGGACGCCATTCGCGTCGTCGGCGTCGCGATCGAGGACGGCCGCATCCTCGCCGGCGGCGGCGCTCCCGAGGTCTCCACGGCCCTCGCCCTCCGCAAGTACGCGGCGACCGTCGGCGGTCGCGAGCAGCTCGCGATCGAGGCGTTCGCGTCGGCCCTCGAGGTCATCCCGCGCACGCTTGCCGAGAACGCGGGTCTCGACGCGATCAACGCGCTCGTCGACCTGCGCTCCGCGCACGACGCGGGCAAGCGGACGTTCGGCCTCGACGTGACGACCGGCAAGGTCGTCGACATGCAGGCCGCGGGAGTCCTCGAGCCGGTGCGCGTCAAGACGCAGGCGATCCAGTCGGCGACCGAGGTCGCGACGATGATCCTGCGCATCGACGACGTCATCGCCGCGAAGGCGCCCGAGCCGGGCGCCGGCGGCCCGCCGGGCGGCATGCCAGGCGGGATGGGCGGAATGCCGCCTGGAATGGGAATGTAGGGCGGCATTCCGACCACGCAACGTGCGCCCAGAGGCGCACGTTGCATGTGGGCGGCATGCCCGGCATGGGCATGTAAAGGTGGCCTTTCGGCCTATCGCGCGGCCGCGCTTCGGCGTGGCCGCGCTTCCTTTTCCTTCGGACCA
>DATDQL010000256.1:0-2600 GCA_035292305.1 Thermoplasmatota archaeon | reverse complement strand
CGCGGCGGCGCGCGCGAGGAGGCTCTGCGCGCGCGGCGAGCGGGGGAACGCGTCCGGAAACGTGCGCGGGGAATCCGCGTGAGCGACGAGGACGAGGGTCCTGGCGACGGCGCCGCGTGCCGGCATGTGCGCCCAGACGTTGCGCGTCTTGATCGGACGCCAGAGGAGCGACACGGTCGGGAACCCGAGCGCCTCTCCCCACGCGGCGAGGGCGAGGAGGAGGGCGAGGAGCGCGGCTGGCAGGGGGCGGAGGAGTCCCACGACCGCGACGACCGCTTCGGCCGCCAGGAGCGCGCCGGGCACCGTCCACGCGTCGCGCGGCGCGCGGAACGTGTCGAGGTCGACCGTGTACCCCATGGAGCGCAGGACATCGGCCGCGTAGTGCGAGGCCTTGTGCTCGGACGCCGAACCGGCGGGGCGCGCGCCGACGTCCTCGACCATGGCTCGGCAGAACTCCCACGGCCTCGTGGCGAGCTTGCGGCCGGGCGCCGTCACGACGACGGTATCGGCGGGCTGGGCTTGGAAGTTGCGAGCGCCAGCGCGTTCACTCGGCGCCGTAGGCCGCGAGGCCCGCCGCTGCGAGCAGGCTCGGCCCCTCGGCCAGGATCGCGACGGTGCCCATGCCGGCGCGGCTCTTCTTCATGTCGGGGTCGTCGACGCACTCCTCGACACATCCGTCCGCGAACGCGATGAACGTCCGGCCGTCCGCGTCGCTCACCATGTCGATGAAGTCGAGGAGGTTGCGCGACCCGGGCGGGTTCGGGCACCCGCTGGAGTTTGTGCTGATCGGGCCGATCTGGACCGGGTCGTCGGTGACTCGGACCGTGACGAACGTGGGATCCTCCGCGAGCCCGTCAAGGGTGTACGTGAGCCACATGTGCCAGATCGCGTCCTTCGGGACGGTGTCCGGCCCGTGCTTCTCCTCGTCGTCCTCGCCGTCCTTGACCGCCGCGACGGCGTCCGTGCCGTAGTACGCGACCGCGAAGCGGCCGGGGTCGCCGGCCTGCGCGGCCGGCATCGTGACGACGTTCAGGAAGTCCGGCGAGACGCGCAGGCTCGTCGCATCCCACGTCGCGCCGCCGTCGAGCGACCGGCTCATGTAGAGCCGGTCGTCCTCGGCCGGCCACAGCATGTAGGCGCCATTCGCACTGTCGACGGCGACCTCGGGGTTCTTCTGGCATGGTGTAGTCCCGACGTCCTCGCCGACCTTGACCGCGTCCCAGGTCGCGCCGGAGTCCTTGCTCACGGCAACGGTGGGCCCGTCGCATTCGCGCTTCGGGACGTACACGGTGCCGTCGGGCGCGACGACGAGCGAGCCGTGGAGGCCGCCGACGCACGTCGATTCGGTAGCGACCGTGTTCTGCGTCCACGTGAGGCCCCCGTCGAAGCTCGCGGAGACGCGCGCCCCGCCGGTCGCGCGCCCGCCGACGACGTTGTTGTAGCCGTAGTACACGACGTTCGGGTACGTGCCGGTCATCGGCCGCGAGCCGACGTTCGGACCCGTCGTGACCTTCTGGTGGTCGTTACCGGGGAGGCCGCACGCGGCGGGGTTCGTGAGCCACGACTCGCCGAGGTCGTCGCTCCACATGAGATACGAGCAGCCGACGTAGAGCTGGTCGACGAACACGCGGTCGGTCACGGCGTCGACCCACAGCATCGGGTCGAGCGTGGGCGGGACCGTGAGCGAGCCGACCCGGGGGAGCGGCGGGGTGTCGACCGTCGTCGAGACCTCCTCCCACGTCTCGGCGCCGTCGGTCGAGCGCATGATCTTCGTGCCGGCGATGAAGAACAGGTATCCGTTCGAGGTCACGCCCATCGTGGGCTCCGCGCCCCACACGCCGAGGGAGGAGAGCTTTAGGACGGGTCGCGTCGCGCCGGCGAGCACCTCGTCGAGGGGCAGGACCTTCCCGGTCGCCGTGCGCGCGGAAAGGGCCGGGACGCTCTCGACGGGCACATCCCTGGCCATCGGGGTGAGCTCCTCCGCGGCGGGCGCGACGCAGCCGGCGATGAGGAGTGCGAAGGCGGCAAGCACGGGGGTCGAGGCGCGCATCGGCCGGGCCACGGACCGGCCCGCGATAAGGTCTTTGGCGCGCGGGATGCCCGACCGTCCAACGACCGTCCAAGTCGGGGGGCGAACCGTCAAAAGCACCTTGGACCTCGGGGTGGCGTGCGCCCCCCGGCCCTCGCCCTCGCGCTCCTCCTCCCGCTCGTGCCGGGGGCGGCCGCCGCCGACCTCGAGGTCGGGGGTACGCTCGCGATCGACGAGGACCTCGTCGTCGGTGCCGGCGATACCCTCCGGCTCCTCTCCGGGACGCTCGTCACGGGGCCGGGGCGGCTCGTCGTGCACGGGCGCCTCGTCGCCGAAGGGACCCCGGAGGCACCCGTGCGGTTCACGACCCGCGTCGTCCTCGCCGAGAACGCGTCCGCCGACCTCGTCGACGCCCGCTTCCTCGGCGCGTCGGGCCGCGCGCTCGAGATCGACCGAGCGGCCGCGCGCATCGTCCGCCTCGTCCTCGAAGGCGGGGACGAAGGCATCTTCGTCCGGGACGGTTCCTTGCGCCTCCACGGGGCACGCGTCACCGGGCTCGGGGGAGCGGGCG
>DATDQL010000255.1:0-4556 GCA_035292305.1 Thermoplasmatota archaeon | reverse complement strand
GGGCGACGGCTTCCCACGCGTAGACCTCGACCGCGCGCTCGCGAGCCGCACGCCCCCAGGCCTCGCGACGCGCGTCGTCGGCGAGGAGCGAGCGCACGGCGTCCCCGAACCGTCGGACGCGTTCCTCCTCGGGCGCGGATGCGGGCACGACCTCTCCGCCCACGCCCGCGACGACTTGCCCCGCGCACGCGTCCGTGACGACGCAGGGGAGCCCGCACGCCATCGCCTCGAGCACGGCCCCGGGAAGGTTCTCGCTCGTGGAGGGGTGCACGAAGACGTCGGCCGAGCGCAGCTCCTCGAGGATCTCGTCGGGGGGGAGCTCGCCCCGGACGTCCGCGCCGCGCTCGCGCAGCCGGTTGGCGTACGCGGCATCGCGGACGGGTCCGAGGAGAACGAGCCGCGCTTCGCTGCCCTCGAGCGCCTTCGCGGCGACGTGGAGCTGCTTGTGCGGAGCGACGACGCCGAGCGCGACGACCTTGGAGCCGGACTTCGGGCGCGTGCCCGGCGTGTACCGATGCACGTCGACGCCGGTCGGGATCACCTCGGCCCGGACACCTTCCCGCGCGAGGAGGTCCGCCACGGTCGGCGAGAGCGCGACGACGCCCGCCGCGCCGCGGACCGCGCGCCGCTCCATCGCGAACCCGAAGCGCTCCCGCCAGCCTTCGCGGGACATCCAGTGCCGGCTGTGGCTCGTGTAGGCGTACTGCGGCCCGAGGGCGGCGAAGACCGCGCCCACGCCGCTCGTGTGGACGTGCACGACGTCGCGCTCCGTCCCGCGCAGGGCGCGGCGCGCCCAGCGCGCGAACCGGTACTCGTTGCGCCCCCCGGCGCCGAAGACGCGGTTCATCACCTCGACCTCGACACCGGCCGCCGGGAGGTGCCTCGCGAGGTTCGCGATGTGGTTCTCGACGCCTCCGTAGCCCGGCGGCGGGATCTCGATCATGCCGGCGCCGACGAGGACGACCTTCAACGGGGCGCGGAAGGCGCGTCGCCGTCATGAAGCGTTCGAGGCGCCGCCGTCCGCAGCGGCCTCAAGGCGGCCACGTGTACGTCGCCGACGTGGCGACGTCCCCGTCGAGGCTCCGCGCCCGGAACTGCACGACCGAGCCCTCGGGCGCGCTCATGGACTTGGCCCACGACCCCCAGGACTGCTTCGTGAGCGGCACCCACGGGCCGGAGCCGACGCGAGCGTCGACGCCGGCGAGCCACTCGTTCGCGAAGACGTCGGCCTCGACCCACCACACGTTCCCGCGGACGTTCTTGAACGTCGCCTCGAACCCGCTCGAAGGCGGCGGTGGGGGCGGCGGAGGCGGTTCGCCCGACCCGCCCCCGGCGGTCGGGTCGCACGGGCTCGGGTTCGACCAGCCGCCGAACGCGACCTTGCACGACGCGTCGGAGTCGTACACGAGGACTGCGCCGCCGCGCGTCGAAGAGTGCACAGGGAAGGCAAGCTCGAGCTTGCCGTCGCCGTCGAGGTCGCCAGCGACGGGCGCGCGGGCGCCGCCGGTGCCCCACGATCCGGTCGAGACGGACCCTTCCTTCGCGCCGGTCCTGGCGTCGAGGAAGAGGAGGGAGCTGCTCGCGACGGTGACGACCTCGTTCTTCCCGTCGCCGTCCCAATCCGCGAGGATGACGTCGTCGTTCGACCACGGGTTGTTCGTCTCGACCTTCCAGAGGAGCGACCCCGTGTGCGAGTACGCGAAGACGTTCGCGACCCCGAGGCCTTCCCAAGCGCCGGGCTTGTGGCCGATCGTGTTCCAGTCCTGGAGTAGGATCTCGCGGTCGCCGTCGCCGTCGAGGTCCTCGAGGACCGGGTGCGTGTAGCTCATCGGGTTGCCCCACGTCGGCTGGACACGCCACCGCATCGTGCCGTCGTGGCTCCGCACGAACAGCATGAAGTGCATCTTCTCGTAGTCCTCGCGCGAGTCCGCGGTCGGCTCCGCATGCCGCGCGACGTACACGACCTCCTTCTTGCCGTCGCCGTCGAGGTCGGCCGCGTTGCCTGCGACCGGGATCGAGCCGGGCACGACGTACGCGCTCGCCCACTTCTCCCACCTCGTCGAGCCCGTGCGCGCGTCGAGCACGCGAACTTCGCCCCCGTCGCCGAAGAAGAGGATCTCCTTCGTCCCGTCGCCCGTGAGGTCCGTCAGGAGCGGGTCGGCGTTCCCCCCGGTCTTGTCGCGGGCCCATTTCAGCGAGCCGTCGTCCTCGAACGCGTAGTACCCCCTCGTCTCGGTCTGCGCGAAGATCTCGGCCTTGCCGTCGCCGTCCACGTCGCCCACGGCAGGGCCGCCGTCCGCCCCGGCGTTCGCGTCGTAGCCGTTCATGCGCTTGCACCACCGCTTCGTGAACGACATCGAGGTGGAGGACGTCCCGCTCGAGTACTCGAAGTCGCAGACCATCGCGGCGCTCGTGACGACGACGATGTCGAGCCGCCCGTCGTTGTCCGTGTCCGCGACCGCGGGACTGTTGATCGGCCGGACGCCCCAACCCGAAGGGTAGTCCGGGCGGAACTCGGCGAGCACGCGCGCTCCCGTCGCGGATAGGACATAGACGTACTGGTTGTCGTTGTGCGCAACTATCTCCGCCTCCCCGTCGCCGTCGAAGTCCGCGACCGCGAGCGAGGGCGCGTCGAACCCCTTCATGAAATGCGCCTCGTTCGCCGTCGCGTTCGAGATCTCGAAGTCCATCGACACGCCGGCGAGGACGGGGGCGGCCACGAGGACGAGCGAGAACGCGACCACGACGGCCCGGCGCACCATGCGCGAGGGTCGACGGGTCCGCCTCAAAGGCGCCTTGGAGCGGTTGCCGAACTATCGGGGACGCGGCGCGCCCATCCGCCGCCATGCGACCCAACCGTGGACGAGCGCCGCGGGCTTGAGCACGAGGTCGAACGCCTGGTAGCGGTGACGGAAGCGCGCCGACGTCGCCACAGCGCGACCCGCGCGACGGGCCAGGGAGCCGTGCTTCAGGTAGGCGACCGTGGCCCCGACCATGTACCGGTACCGCTTGCGCAGGAGCGGGCGGAGCCGGCGCAGGCGCGACTGGTCGTGCACGACCCACGCCTCCGGCACGAACGCGCCACGGAACCCGGCCGCGAGGGCGCGCAGGTTCACGTCGTAGTCCTCGCCGCCCCACGCGAGCCGAGGATCGAAGCTCCCGATGCGCTCGAAGACCGTGCGGCGCCACGCCGAGTTCCCCATCGGCAGGTACGCGACGTCGCGCGCGACGACCTCGGGGTAGAACCACGCCTCGAAACGGTTCAGGTAGTCCTCGACCGCGGAGCGCGCGGGGCCCGGCGGACGCGTCGGGCCTCCCGCGAAGTCCGCGCCACCGTCGAGGGCCACGAGGAGCGCGGCGAGCCAGCCGGGCGGGGCCCTCTGGTCCGCGTCGAGGAACACGACGACGTCCTCGGTCGTGCGGCCGATCGCGAGATCGCGCGTGCCCGCGACCGTCCCCGGGAGGACCTCGACGCGGACCCACGGCCGCGAGGCGGCGAACGCGTCCGCCGCCTCACGCGAGCCGTCCTTCGAGCCGCCGTCCGCGACGAGGACCGCGTCCGGTCGCGGCGTCTGCGCATCGAGCGACGCGAGCGTGTCGACGACCCGCGGGTCGTCCATGAGTGTCACGACGACGACGACCGTCATGCGCGCCGCGCCTCCCCTCCGCGCTCGAGGAGCGGGACGAGGACGTCCTTGTGCAGGCGCTCGGCCGCTCGGGCGCGCGTGAAGGTCGGGGCGGCTCGGCGCGCGTTGTCGCCGACGCGCATGCGCTCGCGCTCGCTCGTGAGGAACCCGAGGATGGCTTCCGCCATCGCCTCCGGCGTCGTCGTGAACGCTCCGAGGTCGTTGCCTTCGACGAAGCGCCGCAGCTCCGAGTCTCCGGGCGGGCCGAGCCCGACGATCGGGACCTCCGACTGCACGTACTCGTACGCCTTCGCCGGGAGCATCGTGCGGAACACGTCGGCCGGGTGCACGGGCACGACGCCGCACCGCGCGCGCCACGAGAACCGCGCGACCTCGGCGCGCGCGACGCGGCCATGGAGGTCGAGGGCGGCACGCACCTCCTTCGAGGCGGAAGCGAGGAGCGAGTCCGTGTAGGGGTTCTTCTCCCACCCTACGAACGTGAACCGCGTCTGCGGCCGGTGCTTGAGGACGCGCGCGTACGCGTCGAGGAGCTCCTCGCCGCGTCGGCCGCGGTCAAACATCTCCCCCACGAAGAGGACGTCCAGGTC
This sequence comes from Thermoplasmatota archaeon, assembly GCA_035292305.1. Lineage (GTDB taxonomy): Archaea > Thermoplasmatota > SW-10-69-26 > JACQPN01 > JAJPHT01 > DATDQL01. The sequence continues at coordinate 322 of DATDQL010000255.1, read as the reverse complement.
GCGCGGCGGAGGCATGCGCGGGCGGTCGACGGGGTCCGCGCCGTTCGGCACCGTGTGCACACGCCCGGCTTCGACCTCGGGGAAGTCGCGCGCGAGCTTCTCGCCCATGAGCCCCGTCGCCGTGCAGACCGCCGCGGCGTCGCGATAGAACCGCGACTCGAGACCCTCCGCGACGACGTAGCGCGGCTTGTCGCCGAACACGGCGCGCATGCCAGCGGTGAACAGGTCGCGCACGTCGGCCACGTACGGGATCCCCGCGCGCGCGGCGGCGCGCCCGGCCTGCCACGCGAACGTCGACGGCGGCGAAGAAGCGACGACGACG
>DATDQL010000254.1:0-3345 GCA_035292305.1 Thermoplasmatota archaeon | reverse complement strand
ACGGGTGGTTCACGTACCGCTCGCCGTCGCGGTTCTTCCGGCGGCACCAGTCGTCCTCCCCGTAGCAGGTGCCCGCGGTCTTCATCGCCGCGCAGCCGGGCGGAGTGTACGACGTGCCGCTCGAGCGACCCGTGATGTGTTCGACCTGGTATCGCGTGAGGTCCTCGCGGAAGTCGGGCGCCTTCGCGAAGAGGGCGACGATCTCGTCGGCGCTCATGCCGAGCGTGTGGAGGAAGGCCGTGACCGCGAAGCGCGCCTCGTGCGGCGCGTTCTCGCCCGCTTGCAGCATCCCGAGGATGTGGCGCATGCACGGCGGGAACGCGTCGAAGTCCACCGGGCCGTCGGTGCGCATCTCGAAGCGTGCCTTGCGCTCCGTGGCAACGACGCGCACGTCCGCGAGCGCTCCGTCCACGGCCTCCGCGACGTCCTCGTCGACCGGGAGCGGCAGCTCGCGCTCGACGCGTCGCCGATACGCCTCCTCCGAGAGCCGCGCGAGGCCGTGAGCGTCGACCGAGACGAGGCCCGCGGAGAGCTCGCGCGACACGAGCTTCCAGCGCACGTCCTTGAGGGCAGCGCCGTACGGGAGGTAGTCCGCGAAGTGCAGCGAATGCCGCCCGTCCGGCCGCGCCGTCGAGGCCAGCCCGAGCGCAGCCGCGACCTCGCGCAGCACGTCGCCTGCCTCGACCTCGAGCGTTGCGCTCATCCGCTTCGACTCGGCGAGCGCATGACGCCGGACGACGTACTCGTCCTTCGAAGCGCTCGCCGCGATGCGCGCGTACACGTAGGAAAGGATGTCGAGGAGCGCCTCCGACCGGTCGATGGCGGAGGAGCGGGGCACCTCCCCGTCGCGTACGGCCGCGAGGAGCCGGACGCGGCCGGCTTCGCGCGCTCGTGCCCACGCGGGATCGCGGAGAAGGTCTTCGAGCGCGGGACCGTTCGCGGCGACGAACGCCGATGCCTCGGGAAGGAACGGGTACCGCGCGAGGCGGAGCGGGTCCATCCCTACGCCTGCCAGAGACTTCCGGACAGGTACGCGGTCACGATCTTCTGCTCGGCCGCGGTCAGGTTCTTGTGGATGGCGTTCGCGCTGATGCCGAGCGTGCGCGCGACCTCGTCGAGCGTGCACCCGCGCGGCGTCCGATAGTACCCGAGCGCATGTGCGATCTTGAGGATCTCCGCCTGCCGGATCGTCATGCGGTCCGCCGGCGATGCCGCGAGGGCGGGGTCCGCGTCGACGGGGCGGAGCGACAGCATCTCCCACGCCTTCCAGCTCGCCTCCTTGGCGAGCTCCTGGAGCCGCGTCTGCAGCTCCTGCGTCGAGGTCGGGTGCGTGAGGATCGCCTTGAGCTGAGCCTCGCCGCCCTCGACCATGAGCGGCTTGACGTGGACATCGCGCCCGAGGCGGCCGAGCGGACGCAGGAACGGGAAGGGCTGCGCCCCGAGGCCCGCCTCGGTCGGCGACCGCCAGCGCACCCGCAGCGACACGTGATCCGTGTCGCGGCTGATGAAGTCCATGCGCTCGATCTCCGGGCGCTTCCGCAGGTCTTCGATGAAGCCCCGGTAGTCCGCGGCGGCCGCGACGAGGATGAGCAGCGCCGAACCGCGTCCCGCCGCCGGATCCTCCGAGAGCGGCTGGAGAAGCACGAGAGAGTTCGGGTGGCGCTGCGAGAACTCCGTGAAGACGAGGGAGGGCCAGACGACGCGCAGCGTGACCTCCGCAAGAGCACCTGCGACGATCTCGGTGGGGATCTGGGCCGGCCGCGCCCGGCGTCGTGCCTCTGTCGAGCGCGAAGCCGCGGGGTCGACGTGCGCCGTCACGAGGAGCTGCTCGACGTTCTTCAACTTCTTGTGCACCGGGGAGACGCTCAACCCCACGTCCTTCGCGATGTCCTGGAGCGTGCAACGCTTCGGCGATTCGTAGTACCCGAGCCGGACCGCGAGCCGGAGGATATCCTCCTGCTCCGGCTCGAGGACGCGCCGCAGGGACTCGGCGTACCGAGTCGCCTTGAATTCCGCCACACGGATGACGCGGAACTCCTGCCACCGTATCGCCCGCTGGAGCTCCTGGAGCTTGACGAGCGCGCGCTTGGTGTCCACGGGCTCGGCGAGCACGGCACGGATGCGGACGCGACCGTGGTCAGCGAAGAACGGCTCGAAGATCGTGTCCGAGCCGAACACTTCGAGGAGGCGCTCGAGCGGAGCCGGCGGCTCCGGCGTCGTGTCCGACGGCGTGACGCGGCGCGCGAGCTTCATGACGACGGCGTAGGGCGCGACGGAGAGGATCTCCACATGCTCGTACGCGCCGCCGTCCCGCAGCTCCTTCGCGAGCCTCACGGAGGGTTCGTTCGGACCGAGGACGGTGAGCGTCGAGTGGACGACGTCGCTGTCCGAGTCGAGGACACGGTAGACGCCGCGCGCGGCCGGGTCCTCCGCGGTGAGCTTGCAGAGCGGGTGTCGAGGGTCGGCGACCTCGAACACCATCTCCGTCAGGCTCAGGCCGAGCGACCCCCGGCCCACCATGCGTCCGAAGGGGTCATGAAGTCTTCCAGGCCCCTCGGACCGCTTCCCGCACGACCTCGCGGAGCTCCTCCGTATCCCACGGCTTCTGGAGGTAGTAATGCACCGACGCTCGCTCGGAGGCCGCGACGGCGATGTCGAGGTCGTGGAACCCCGTCAAGAGGCCGCGCACGGTCTGCGGGTAGTCGGCCCGGACCTTCTCCAGGAGCTCGACGCCGTCCATCCCGGGCATCCTGTAGTCCGCGATCACCATCGCGAAGGCTCCGGCGGCGAGGCGATCCAGCGCGTCCTTCGCCGACGTCACGGTCTCGATCTCCGGGGCATCGGCGGTCGGTCGCCCGAGCGCGAGCGAGAGGGCTTCGAGGATCGCCGGCTCGTCGTCGACGAGGAGGACGCGGGGTCTCATGGAAGGGTCTCCAAGGGGAGGTGGACGGTGAGGACCGCGCCGCCTTGCGCGCGGTTCGCGGCCTCGATGCGGCCGCCGTGGTCCTCGATGACGCTGCGGGCGAGCACGAGTCCGAGGCCCATGTTGCCTTGGGGCTTCGTCGTGAAGAACGGCTCGAAGAGCCTCGCGAGGACCTCGGCAGGAAGGCCGGGCCCCTCGTCCTCTACGGTGAGCACGACGTCGCGGCCCTCCGGTCGCGCTCGCACGACGACGCGACCGCCGCGAGGGGAGGCCTCCGCCGCGTTCAGGACGAGGTTCGTGACGGCGTCGGCGACGAGGTCGGGATCGCACGGGACGAGGGGCAGCCCATCGACCTCGACGTCCACCGTGCACCGGCCGGCGAACTGGTCGCCGACGAGACGCGCGGCGTCGGCGAGGATCGG
>DATDQL010000253.1:0-13710 GCA_035292305.1 Thermoplasmatota archaeon | reverse complement strand
ACGCGGCGCTCTCGTGCGGGGTCCTGCGCTTCAGGAACCCGGCGACGGCCTCGCTGTAGTCCGACGCCGAGGCCACGCAAGCCCGGTAGCCGGCGTACGCGGGCCCGGCAAGCGCGGGGCAATCTTCGATGCTCCCCCGTGTTTCCCTCGCGCTTCCCCCGAGTTTCCCCGAAGTTTCCCTCGTTTCCCTCGCTTCCGCCACGGACACCGCCTTCCCCCGGCTTCCCGGCCGGGTATACGATTCCAGAAGGACATGGGCTTTACAAGGTGAAGTACCTTTGGCGATGGAACCGCTAGACATCCCCATCCCGCGCTGGGAGCGCCGCCTCGTCGGCGCGCTCGCGAGGAACGTCTTCTGGCGCGGGCGCCGCGGCGGCCCGTGGCCCGTGCCCGCGCAGCTCAGCCAGGAGGAGGTGCGTCTCGTCGGCAACGACGGCGCCGACCTCGCGGCGCGATGGTTCCCTCTCCCCGCGGAGGAGGGGCCCGTGCGCGGGGTCGTCGTGCTCGCGCACCCGGACCGGAGGTACGGCCAGCACTGGTTCGTCAAGGACGGCCGCGTCGCGTGGCTGCTCGCACGCGGCTTCGAGGTCCTTACTTTCGACTTCGCGATGTATGGCGGCTCGCGCGGCGGATCCACGTATCTCCACGACGACGTCCTCGCCGCGGCGCGGTGGGCAGGGCGCGAGGCCGGCGGGCTCCCCGTGCACGTCTGGGGCGTGAGCCTCGGCGCCTTCGCGGCGACGAACGCCGCCCCGGACCTCGGGTTCGTCGACGGCCTCGTCCTGGAATCGCCGTACCCGAGCTTCGGAGCGTGGAGCGAAGGCGCCGGAGGCGGCGACTGGCGCGGGACCCTCTTCGACCGCGCGTTCCCCCGCACTGTGCGCCGCATCGACGCCCGCACGAACCTCGCCCGCGCGAAGGCGAAGCGCATCCTCGTCGTCGCCTCGGCGGCGGACACGGTCACCCCGATCCGCCTGTCGCGCGACGTCGCTTCCTCAGGTCCACCGGGCAGGACCGCGTACGTCGAACTCGACGGCGCGGAGCACCTCGCCCTGTTCGAGGACGAACGGTACCGCGCGGCCGTCCTCTCAACCTTCGAGCCTGGGGCGCCGCTTCACGACGTCGCGGTCCGCTCGAGCACCTCGCGTTCGAGGCGCGCAGCGTCGTCCGCGGAGATCGCGAGCCGCTGACGGAGGTTTTCCAGAAGGAGCCGCTCGCTGCGGTCCACGGTGCCGTCCGCCCAAGCCGCGCGGAGCTGATCCGCGTACACCTCGGCGCGTTCTGACGCAGGGAGGCCCGCGACGGGCCGCGCGGGAACCGCGCGCTCGGCGACGCGCGACGCGAAGCGCTGGATCGGATGGAGGCCGAACACGAGCGCGGCCGCGGCGAGGCCTCCCCACAGGACGCCCATCGAGCCGGCCCACTGCTCGACCGCGGCGGCCACGGCGACGAAGACGGCCGCGAAGACCGCGGCGATGGTGGACTGGCGCACGGTCCAGCGCAGCTTCACGTCGATGTCGAGGAGTTGGGCACGGAGGATGCCGTAGGCGAGGAGGACGACGTACCCCGCGAACACGACGTTCGCGCCGACGATGACCGTGAGCCACGTCCGGCGCGCGCCCGGCCCGAGGGTCGTCCAGCTCGGCGGTTGGAACCCGAACATGAGGAGGACGACCCCGACGAGCGCGATGTAGTAGGCGTCGCGCATCCCGAACGCGACCACGAAGGCCCGCATCCGGCGTCGCGCGAGCGAGCCCGGCGCAGAGCGCCGGAGAGCAAGGACCGAGGCGACGAGCGCATACCCGGCGGCGAAGAGCCACGTGAACGCCGTGAGGAAGTCGAAGGTGCCTGCGGACACGGTGACCCAGTGCCCGGTGCTGAACGGGTCGGGTTCGGCGCCTGCCGCGCTGAGGGCGGGGAACAGGACGACGATGGCGCTCCAGGCGAGGGCGATCGAGAGCGCGATCCACGCGAACGTCCGCGAGCGCAACGCACGCGTCATCGGGGCGTCGACCGCGTAGCCGAGGAACATGAGGTAGAGCGCCGCGAGCGGAGGCAGGAACGCATTCATCGTCACGTAGAGCGCGACCGCGTCCACGGGATCGAGCAGGACCTGGCCGAGGGCCGAACCGAGGCCGAAGTAGACGCCCTCGAACAGAAGGACGCCGGCGAGGAGCCGGTTGACCGTCCGCCGCGGCGCCGTGCGATAGACGAACCACGCGACAGACCACGACAGCAGCCAGATGACGACGGGCGCCGTGGCCCACCACGTCCACGCGAGCTCCACGCAGACCCAGCCTCCGGTCGGCACAAAAGCCTTGGCTGCGCGCTACCCAGGCGGCTGCCCGCCCTCGCCTTCCGGCGGGGGCGGCGGCGCCGCCGCGACCTTCACCCTCGCAGGCCGCAGCACGCGCCCATGCAGCGTGTACCCCTTCTCCAGCTCCGTGATGATGACACCGTCCTTGTACCGCGTCGTCTCCTCGCGCAACACCGCCTCGTGCCGCGCCGGGTCGAACAAGTGCCCCTCGGTGTCGATGCGTTGGACCCCCATCGCCTCGAGCACGGTCTTGATCTGGCGGTGGATGAGCGTCATGCCCTGGTGCAACGCCTCCGCGTCGCCGTGGCCCTCGAGCGCGCGGTCGAAGTTCGACAGCACGTCGAGGAACCGCTGGATGACCTCCTCCCTCGCACGCACCCGCGCCTCGTCCAGGTCGCGCTCCTTGCGCTTCCGGAAATTGTCGAACTCGGCCGCGAGCCGCAGGTACCGTTCGCGCAACTCCGCGGCACGCACGCGCTCCGCTTCCGCCTCCTGCCCAGAAGCCACCACCCTCGCGCGGGCCGCGTCGAGCTCCGCCTCGAGGCGCGCGAGAGCCTCGATGGATTCGGGGGGCGGGTCGAGCGCACTGCCGCTCGCGGGCGTGCCGGGCTCCGGCGCGGCTTTCGGGTCGGCTTCGTCCACGGGATCGCGAACGCGCGTCAGCGTGAAAAGCGTCGCGGCCGGCGGCCGTGTGCTGGACGGCGACCGTGCAGGCCCGGGAGCGGGGGGAGGGCGCGCTGGCCGTGTCCGAGTTCACGGCCACGTCGAACAGGCCGACCGTTCCCGCAGCCCCATCTGGCCATGACGTGCCAAGAATGCCCGGAAGCCCACCTTGCATCGCCTTGCATTACGCCCGAGGTGCATCGTACCTGAACGAAAACCCTGATGTCGCGGACGCCGCGTCTCCCCCGCGTGCCTCGCGCCGCGACCGCTCCGCCCGGGCCGCCGCGCATCGTCCGCGACGTGGCAAGGCTCGGGCGGGACGAGTTCGACGTCCTCGTCGTCGGGGGCGGGATCAACGGGACGGGGGTGGCGCGCGACGCGGCGCGTCGGGGGCTCAAGGTGGCGCTCGTCGAGCGCGAGGACTACGGCTACGGCACGACCGGGCGCTCGACGCGTCTCGTGCACGGGGGGTTGCGCTACCTCGAGCAGGGCGAGTTCGGGCTCGTCCGCGAGAGCCTGCGAGAGCGCGAGCGCCTCCTGCGCGCGGCGCCGCACCTCGTGCAGCCGTTGCGCTTCCTGCTCCCGTTGTACGAGGGCGCGAAGCCGGCCCCGTGGCGCCTGCGTCTCGGTCTCCTCCTCTACGACGTCCTGTCGTTCGACAAGTCGCTGCCGAGCCGCGGGTGGCTCCCGCGCGAGCGGGCCCTGGCGGAGGAGCCTGCGCTCGCGGCCGAGGGCCTGCGCGGCGCAGGCGTCTACCACGATGCGCAGATCACGTTCGTCGAGCGCCTCTGCGTCGAGAACGCGCTCGACGCCGCAGCCCACGGCGCGTCCCTCGTGAACCACTGCGAGGTCACGGGGTTCCTGCTGAAGGAAGGGCGCGTGACGGGCGCGACCGTGCGGGACAGGTTGTCGGGTGGCGGCGCGGGCGATGACGAGGCGGGCGCGGCCGACGAAGCCTCGGCGCCGGAGGTCGAGGTCCGCGCCGGGGTCGTCGTGGACGCGACGGGCCCGTGGATGGGCGGGGTCACCGCGCTCAAGCCCGCGCGGGTGCGGCGCACGAAAGGCATCCACGTCCTCGTTGCGCCTGCGGTGAGGAATGCGATCGTGCTGTTCGCGCCGGACGGACGCCTCTTCTTCGCGATCCCGTTCGTCGGGCACACGCTCGTCGGCACGACCGACACGGATTACCAGGGCGACCTCGACGACGTGCATGCAGACGCGGAGGACGTCGCGTACCTGCGCGCGTCGGCGGCGAGATACCTCCCCCACGCGGACCTCGAGGACGTCCTGACGACGTGGGCCGGCGTGCGCTCCCTCGTCGCCGTGCAGGGCGTGTCCGAGAGTGCGGTCACGCGCAAGCACCTCGTCGTGGACCACCACAAGACCGAGGGGGTCGGTGGACTCATCTCCATCGTGGGCGGGAAGATCACGCCTTACCGGAACGTTGCGGAGAGGACGGTCGACCTCGTGGCGAAGAAGATCGGGAAGCGGACGCGCTGCGACACGCGTCGCGCGCTCCTTCCGGGAGCTCCGTTCGGTCCGTGGGCCCAGGAGCGCGGACGGGTCGTGGAAGGCGTCTGCCGCCTCGGGCTCGCTTCGCCGCAGGCCGAGCGTCTCGCGGACCTCTACGGTCAACGCGCGCCCGAGGTCGCCGCACCGTGCGCGAAGGACGCGTCCCTCGCGAAGCCCGTCTGCGAGCACGCACCGGACGCGTGGTGCGAGGTGCTGCACGCGGTCCGCGAGGAGGGCGCGGTCACCGCGGCGGACGTCGTGTTCCGCCGCACCGGCATCGGCCTCGCGCCGTGCGCGGGCCGAGACGCGGCAGAGCCGGTCGCGCGCTTCCTCGCGCCGCTCCTCGGGTGGGACGCGGCGCGCGAGAAGCGCGAGGCCGCGGCCGTGCTCGCCGAGGTCGACCGACGTGGGCGGTGGCGGACCGCGTAGCGCGAGCAAGCCTTGATGGTGTCCGCGAAACGTCCGCGGGAACGTGGCCCTGCCGGCGAGCGTCTTCCTCGAGGGCGCGGCCGCCGTCCTCGCGCTCGCGATGGCGGCGGTCGTCCTCGCGACCGGGCCGGGACGCTCCACCAACCGTCGCCTCGCGCTCCTGCTCGCCTTCGAAGGCTTCGCCCAAGGGTTGAGCGCGACGGGGACCCTCGCGGATCGGCTCGGGGACACGACCCTGCGCGCGGCGGCCAACGGTACGTTCATCGTCGCCCTCATCGGGTTGACCGTCGCCTACCCCGCGTTCCTCGCGACGCTCGAATCGCCCCTCGTGCGCCCGCTCAAGCGCCGCGGGGTCGCGCCCGCCCTGGCGCTCGTCGGCCTCTCCCTCGCTGCGTGGAGCGTCGCGGACCCCGCGCCGTATTGGCTTCCGCAGGGGACGATCGTCGAAGCGGGCCGGGCGTTCGTCGCGGTGTTCGTCCTCTTCACCATCGACGCCGCCTTCGGCCTCGTCGTCGCGTACTCGTCCTGGCGCCGAGCGCCCCAGGGCACTCTGCTGCGCCGCCGCGCGAGCGCCTACCTCGCCGCGTTCGGGCTGCGGGACGCGCTGTTCGCGACGTTCCTCGTGCCTTTCTTCGTGTCGCTCTTCCTCGGGATCGAACCCGCGGACTTCGGCGAGCGGATCCGCGCGGCACCGCTCGGCGGCGTATGGATGGCATGGCTCAACAACGTCACGGGGGTCGCGACCCTGTGCTTCGTCGCGCTCATGGCGTACGGCGCCCTCCGCACGCGTCTCCTCGACCTCGACTTCCGCATCAAGGTCACGATCCGGCAGAGCACCCTCGCCGCAGCGTTCATCGCGGTCTTCTTCGTGGTCGAGCAGCTCGCGGCGTCGTTCCTTTCCACGCGCGTGGGCACGGCGCTCGGGATCGTCGCCGCGGGCGCCCTCGTCTTCGCGCTCGCTCCTCTCCAGCGCATCGCGCAGCGCGTCGCCGACGCTGCGATGCCGGGCGTCAAGGCTCCCGGGGACATGACGGGGGCGGAACGTCATGCCCTCTACCGCGACCAGGTCCACACAGCCTGGGCCGACGGGACGCTCACGAAGGACGAGCGCGTCCTGCTCGAACGCCTCCGCGAACGGCTCGGCATCGCGAGCGACGAGGCGAACCGGATCGAGCGGGAGGTCGTGGGCGCGTGAGGCGGTTCGATCGCCGCGCGGCCGCGTCCGCATGCGGCCGCCGTTGCACGTCGGAGGGAATCACCGCGCATCCGGCCGCCGTAGCGCATGTAGCCGCTGCAACGTATCCAGCAGCCGCACGCTCTCGCGGCACCCCATGGATGCTCTCCCGAGGCCGCGCTGTCCACAGGGCTACGCTCATAGGCCCTCGTCGGTGACGCTGGCCTGGACGCGCATGTCCGGCGATAGCTTTACAGCGCGGACCTGGGGTCCACGGGCGAGGGTGCGGCGACGGAGCTTCCTCCATGGGTCGCGGCGGCGCTGATCCTCGCGCCGGGAACGCTCGCGGGGTGCCTCGCTCTTGACGAGGGACCCGAGGGCGAGCCCGCCCAAGCGTCGCGCGGCGAGGAACTCCGGTATCGGTCCTGCCGCAACTTCACGCTCGTCCTCGCCGTCCCGGCGGACTACGCCGGGAGGCTCCCCGAGGGTTGGCGGCCGGAGTCTCCGTTCCTGGACCCGCCGCCCCCTGGCACGCCCCCGGGCCTCCTCGTCGCCGCCGACCTCGCGTGCCCGAGCGAGGCGTCGGAGGACGGGGTGGCGTCCGCGTTCTACGTCCTGTTCCGCGTCGTTCCGAGCGAAGCGTTCCGTGATCCCGACGTCGAGCGTTACGCCATCATCCTCGTCTGGGTCACGGACGACGCGGCGCTGGAAACCGCGCTCCGGAGCTGGGGCATCGACCTCGTCGAGCGCGCGGACGTCGGTCGCCGCGTCGAACTGGACGTGCCCGGAGGCCCTCGCGTGATCCGGGCGTGGAGCGGGGCCGGGGAGGAGATCGGCTCCACGCTGCCGAGGGTGACGCACGAGGCGTTCACCGTTCCCGAACGGATCTTCCGCGTCGTGGACGGGGTCGTCGTCGCGGCGTTCGACCGGACGCTCTCGTTCGACTTCTCCATCGAGAACAAGGACGGACCAGGCGGGACGTACGTGGATCGCGCTGGCGTCTCGCTCGACGCGTATTTCGGAGGCGACGGGGAGCTCGACGTCGTCCTGGCGCCCGCCGAGGCCCTGCGGGAGGCGGCCCGGTGACGCGGACCGCGCTCGTCCTCGCCGTGCTCGCGCTCGCGGGGTGCGCGGCGCCTGCCGATGACGACCGACCCGCGCACGCGCCGCCGGTCGGACCGCCTGCGGCATCGGCCCTGCGCGAGGCGTTCACGCTCGTCGACTGCGTCGGTGGCGACGTGACGGTCATCACGACCGTCGATGAGGCGCGGGCGAACATGCCGCCGGGATTCGAGCCGGGGAACCGCAACGACCCTCCGCTCCAACCGGCGTACGGCGGCTTCAACCTCAACGCGTTCGTATGCGGCGAGGTCCACCTGCCGAATGGGCCTGTACTGGCCGAGGTCCCCTTTTTTCTATGGCGCCTCGGCGCGATCCCGCCGGCTGAATACATGGAAGGCGCCGAGGACCCTGGATACTGCTTCCTGACTTGGATGTCGACGCCGCAAGCAGCCTTGGCGCAGGTCCTCGCTGCGTGGGGCATCGGCGGCCTCGACAACGTGTCCGTCGAGCCGACCGGCATGTCGCCCGCGACGCCCGGATTGCACGTGTCCGCGACATCGAATGGGACCGTCTTCGAGTTCAGCTCGACCGTGTCTCCAGTGTTCGTCCCAGAAGGCTTCGGCGCCGGCGAGCTGGTCCGGCGGTATTTCGGCGTTCAAGCCCAAGAAGTACTCGGCGCCGTCGATCTGCGCGTGAACCAGACGGCTGGGGTGCACCCGGGAGAAACCGACTACTCGATCCAAGGCGGGGACGGCGTCTTCGCGCGCCCACCAGGTCGCACCAACGGGAACATCGTCGACCCACCGGGGATCACGTGGGAATTCGAACGCGTGACGCTGCCAGAGGCCTCATCTTGAAGGCACTCGCGCTCGCCTTCCAGCTCGTCTCGCTCGCCCTCGCGGGGTGCCCGGCGCCCGCTTCGCCGGCCGTCGCCCCGGAACGGCTATATACTTCGCATGCACACGCATACAATGTATGCCGGACACGACGATCCGGGTCCCCGCGTCCACCCGCGACCGGCTCCGCAAGTACGGGGCCAAGGGCAAGTCCTACGGCGACATCCTGGAGGAGCTCATGGACCAGGTCGACTACAGGAAGTTCCTCCGGGAGCAGCTCGACCTCCTCGACGAGGCGACCGCGACGAAGGACAAGCTCGTCGCGCTCCGGGACGGCTGATGGCGTACCGCGTCCTCTTGGGTGCGAAGGCGGAACGGGTCTTTCGCAAGCTCAGCGTGAAGGACCGGGAACGCATCCGCGAGGCCCTGCTGCGACTGGAGACCGACCCGAAGCGCCCGCGAGCCGGCGCCGACATCAAAGCGCTGCGCGGGACCTCGAAGCTGTGGCGGATGCGGGTCGGCTCCTGGCGCGCGGTCTACGGCATCCACGAGAACGACGTCCTCGTGACCGACATCTTCCCGCGTGGCCGCGGCTACTACGTCTGACGCGGGTCGCAGCGGGAGGCTTCGAAACCGGCGTCGTCCAGCCGCCGCAAGAGGAGGGAATCCAATGAAGTTCGCGCCGTGGGTCCTCGCCGCCCTTGCATTCGCCGGCTGCGCGGCGCCCGGCGTGGACGACGATGGGCCGCGGGCCGCGCTACCGGTCGAGGATGCGCTCCTGCTGGAGACGTGCGTTCAGCTGAGCGGCCCGATCCAGGTCGCGCGCCGCGACGTCGAGCCCTACCTCCCGGGCGGCTACGAGTACTCGCCGGGTCTCTTCCTCGTGGACGACCCGACCGGGTCGACGGCGGCCATGTTCCTCATCGTCCTCGAATGCGCGCCGCTGGGTCCAGAGGCCGGCACCCTCGCACTCGCACTCGTGGGCGTGCGGCCTACCGAGGGTACCAAGGACGCGGAACCGTGCGGCGCTTCCGTCGTCCGCACGTTCACCTCGAGCCCGCGCATCGCCGCGATGCTCACGGCCTGGGGCCTGCCGCGCGTCACGCTCGCCGAAACCATCGGCATCGAGGTCGCTTCGAGCGTGCCGCGCGTGCGTGCCGCGTCGGCGCGCATCGAAGGGCCGGAGCTCTCCGTCCGTTTCGACGCGACGATCCCCGAGACCGCGCAGTCCGCTCCCGCCGAGTCCTCGATCGATTGCGGCGTCGAGGACGGCCGGATCCTCGCGCGGATGCGCTACGAGCTCCCGAACGGTCACCCCGTCGGTCACGGCCCCGGGCGCGGAGCGCTCACGACGTCCGGCGACGCCGGGATCCCCGCGTCGTCGCGACCCGCGCCCGCGTTCCAGTTCGAAGCGGAGGGGAACGACTTCGCGTTCCGCTGGATGGTCCCTACGGTCGCCCGCGAGTGATCGATTACGACGACCCGCGGCGGCGTCGCCACTGCGCGACGACATCGCCGTGGCCACGCGCGCATGCGTCGCCAGACAACGCGGACGGTTCGTGCCACGCAAGTTCGGTGTACCACGGCGGCCGTGCGACGTCGCGCCCCGGCGCGAGCCGTGCATCCATGAGGAACATCACGTCGTAGTGGTCGCCCCGCGCCGGGCCCCGCCACGGGGGTCCAACGTCGGTCATGACGCGCGGCTCCGAGAGCGCGACATCGCGGAGGCCGAGCACGTCGTCGAGCACGCGCCGACCCGCCGCCCGTGGATCCTCGCCGAACCTGAGGTGCGTCGCGGGCAAGGTCCAACCCTTGCCGTGGGCTCTCCACCGCCCCTCGTCGAGGCCCGTGAGCTCCTCCCAGCGCGGGTCGTCCGCGTACCTGCCGAGGAGGATGCGTCCCTCGCGTTCGACGAAGACGAACGCGCTCAGGCACATGCCGCCGGGCGGGAGGCGGCGGAAGCCGCGGCGGGGGCCGCGCTCGTTCAGCCAGAGGAACGGGCCGCTTCCGTCCACGGGGACGACGATGGCGCGGCGGCCCATAAGGCGCGCGCTCATATCGAACGAACGTTGCGCGCGAACGTTGCGCGCGTTCCGGTCGACCGTGTGCGTCGCGGTCTCTGGACGCCGGGCGCCGGAACCCTCTTGCATCCCCCGCCGCGTCGCGATCCGGGAACCCCATGGCAGACCCCATCGCCGAGTTCAAGGCCAAGCAGCGCGAAGGCTGGGCGTCGTTCGTCCCCGTCGAGGTCATGACCACGCCGCCCGCGGCGCGGCTCGTCCGCTTCGCGGGGGTGAAGGCCGGGCAGCGCGTGCTCGACGTGGCCTGCGGGACGGGCGTCGTCGCCCTCACCGCGCGCCGGCAGGGCGCGAACGTCACCGGGCTCGATCTCACCCCGGAGCTCCTGTCGCACGCGAAGGAGAACGGGGCGGCGGTCGGGTTCGAGGACGTCGCCTGGCGCGAGGGCGACGTCGAGGACCTCCCGTACGAGGACGCCTCGTTCGACGTGGTCCTCAGCCAGTTCGGGCACATGTTCGCGCCGCGGCCGGACGTCGCGACGAAGCAGATGCTGCGCGTCTTGAAGCCCGGCGGCACGATCGCGTTCTCGACGTGGCCGCCCGAGCTCGCCGTCGGCCGCATCTTCGCGACGGTCGGGAAGCACGCGCCCCCGCCTCCGGCCGACGTCTCGCCGCCCCCGCAGTGGGGCGACGTCGGCCTCGTGCGCCAGCGCGTCGGCGATGCGGTGCGCGACCTGCGGTTCGACCGCGGCGTCCTGCGGTGGCCCGCGCTCTCGCCCGCGCACTACCGAGCGCACCTCGAGGCCGTCTCGGCGCCGGTGAAGAGCCTCGTGCGCTCGCTGCAAGGCGAGCCGGCGAAGCTGCGGCAGCTCCGAGCCGAGATCGAGGCCGTCGCGGCGGAGTACTTCGAGCCGGACGAGAACATCATCCGGATGGAGTACCTGATGACGAGGGCGACGAAGGCCTGACGTTCGACCGGAAGCGGGGGTGCGCGTCGCCGAGCCGTTGGCACGCGCTCCCCGAAACTACATATGGGCCATCCCGTATCGTCAGTTCCCGTTGACGCAGATGAAGTTCGTCATCGTCACGGGCGGCGTGCTCTCGGGGCTCGGGAAGGGCATCACGACGAGTTCGCTCGGCCGTCTTTTCAAGGCGCGCGGCCTCAAGGTCACCGCCATCAAGATCGACCCGTACGTGAACGTGGACGCGGGCACGATGAACCCCTTCGAGCACGGCGAGGTCTTCGTCCTCGACGACGGGGGCGAGGTCGATCAGGACCTCGGGAACTACGAGCGCTTCCTCGACGTCGCGATGACGCGCGACAACAACGTGACGACCGGGAAGGTCTACAAGACGGTCATCGACCGCGAGCGCCGCGGCGACTACCTCGGCAAGACCGTGCAGATCATCCCGCACGTGACGAACGAGATCCGCGACCACGTCGTGCGCGTCGCGCGATCGAGCAGCGCGGACGTCGTCCTCGTCGAGGTCGGCGGCACCGTCGGCGACATCGAGAGCGCGCCGTTCCTCGAGGCGCTCCGTCAGCTCCAGCGCGACGAGGGGAAGCGCAACGTCGCCTTCGTGCACACGACGCTCGTCCCCGTGCTCGGGGCCGTGGGCGAGCAGAAGACGAAGCCCACGCAGCACAGCGTCTCGGAGCTGCGACGCGTCGGCATCGACCCCGACATGCTCGTGTGCCGCAGCGAGCGGCCGCTCGAGGCGAAGACGAAGGCGAAGCTCGCCTCCTTCTGCGGCGTCGAGGAGCTCGCGGTCATCAGCGCGCCCGACGCAGCGACGATCTACGAGGTCCCGCTCATCCTCGAAGAGCAGGGGACGGCCGACTGGCTCGTCGACCGCCTCGGCCTCCGCACCACCGGCCGCGACCTGCGGCAATGGCGCACGTTCGTCGAGCGAGTGCTGCGGCCGAGCGGCGAGGTGCGCGTCGCGGTCGTAGGGAAGTACACGGACCTCGGCGACTCCTACATCAGCATCAACGAGGCGTTCCGCCACGCGGGCGCGGCGCTCGACGTGCGCGTGAAGATCAAGTGGATCGAGGCCGAAGAGCTCGAGAAGCCCGGCTCCGACCCCGCGGAGCTGTTCAAAGACGTGACCGGGCTCCTGGTCCCGGGAGGGTTCGGCTCGCGCGGGACGGAAGGCAAGATCCGCGCGGTCCGTTACGCGCGGGAGAGCCAGGTCCCGTACTTCGGCATCTGCTTCGGGTTCCAGCTCGCCGTCGTCGAGTTCGCCAGGCACGTCGCGGGCATGGACGGGGCGAACAGCACCGAGCTCGATCCGAAGACGCGCTTCCCCGTCATCGACCTCCTGCCAGGCCACACCGCGGAGGAGGCGAAGGGGGCGAGCATGCGACTCGGCGCAAGCGAGATCCGGATCCAACCCGGGACGCGCGCGCACCACGTGTACCGGCAGCACACGATCACGGAACGGCACCGTCACCGATGGGAGGTGAACCCGAGCTACATCTCGAAGCTCGAGTCTGCCGGCCTGCGCTTCAGCGGGCGCGACCCCACCGGGTCGCTCATGGAGATCCTCGAGCTCCCCGAGCACCCGTTCTTCCTCGGCGGTCAGTTCCACCCCGAGTTCAAGAGCCGGCCCTTCAGCCCCGCACCTTTGTTCTACGGGTTCGTCGCCGCGGCGAAGACGAAAAGCGAGGAGCCGCGCGAGGACCCGAAGACGAGGCACGCGAACGCGGTCGCGGTGAGCGAGCTGTCAGAAGAGCTGCGCGGCGGGAAGGCGAAGGCGTAGGAGGCGGGCCGGGCGATCCTAACCACCAGGACACCAAGGCACCAAGCAAGCCTCATCCTCGGTGTCTTGGTGTCTTGGTGGTTCCACGTTGCCGAGCCGCGGGAGCAACGACCGATGCCGCGCCGCCTCGCCCTGACCGGTACCCCTGGCACCGGCAAGACCGTGGTCGCACGCGAGCTCGCGCGCCGCGGCTGGGGCCTCCTCGACGTCGCGCAGTTCGCCAAGGACGAGGGGTACGTCCTCGGCGAGGATCCGGCTCGTCCCGGCACCTTCGTCCTCGACGAGGACGCGGTGGCCGAGCGGTTCGACGCCGACGACTGGCCGGAGGAGCCGGTCGTCGTAGAAGGCCACATCGCGCACCTCCTGCCGCACGAGGCCGTCCTCGTGCTGCGGTGCGACCCCGTCGTACTCATGGAACGGCTGCGCGCGCGCGGGTGGCCTGAGTCCAAGGTCCGCGAGAACGTCGAGGCCGAGGCCTTGAGCGTCGTCGCCGAAGAGTGCGAAGGCGAACGCGTCATCGAGCTCGACACGACACGAGCCGAGCCGGCAGCGATCGCGGACGCGGTCGAGGCGGCGTTCCTCCGCGGCCCGTTCCCGCCGCGGCGGCGCATCGGGTGGGACGTCGGGAAGCTCCCGTGGGTGTGAACATGGCCAGCAGCCCGCTCGAGTGGCCGTGGACGTGGTTCCTTATCCTGGGGATCCCGGCCGGGAGCGCGTTCCTCGATTGGCGAAAGACCGAGGACACCGGTTCGGCCCTCCTCGCGGGCGGGATCGGCCTCCTAGCCGCCCTCCTCTTCGTCACCCTCGTCTGGCTTGTGTACTCCCGCGTGCGCCAGGCGCGCGAGGAGCTCCCCGCACCGACGCTCCGCTCCATCCGACGCGAGCGTTCAAGGCGCTGAAGGGTGCTCGCGGCGCGTGCTCCGGCTCGGCGTCCTC